>VBKJ01000187.1 GCA_005879795.1 Deltaproteobacteria bacterium | reverse complement strand
TGATCGTGCCGGCCTGGATGAAGATCGTCCGCCCGCGCTTCCTCCTCCGCCGCCGCACCCGCGCCCCGGAGCGCGAGCCCGTGCGGCTCGCCGTCGGGTGATCGAGGCCCGGCAGCTCGCGAAGCGCTTCGGCGGCCGCGCCGCCATCGAGGACGTCTCGCTCGCGGTCGCGCGGGGCGAGGTGGTGGGGTTCCTCGGTCCGAACGGCGCCGGGAAGACGACCACGCTCCGCATCCTGGCCGGCGTCTTCCCGCCCACCAGCGGGCAGGCGCTCATCGACGGGCACGACGTCGTGCGGGCACCGCTCGCCGCGCGCCGCCGGCTCGGCTACGCGCCCGAGCGGCCCGCGCTCCACCTCGAGATGACGGTCGCGGGCCTGCTCGACTTCGCGGCCGGCATGAAGGACGTGGGCGCCGCCCGGGCGCGCCGTGCGGCGGTGGCGGACGTCCTCGAGCGCACCGGGCTCGCGGCGGTGGCCCGGCGGCGCATCGGGGCGCTCTCCAAGGGCGTCCGGCAGCGGGTCGGCCTCGCCTTCGCGCTGGTCGGCGATCCGCCCGCGCTCCTCCTCGACGAGCCGACGGCCGGGCTCGACCCGGAGAGACGCGCCGACATGCGCGGGCTGATCCGCGCCCTCGGCGCCGAGCGCGCCGTCCTGGTCTCGAGCCACGCGCTCGCCGAGGTCGGGACCCTGTGCGACCGGGTCGTCATCCTGCACCGCGGCCGGGTGCTCTTCGCCGACACGCCCGCACGCCTCGCAGCGCGCCTCCGGCCCACCTCGCGCATCGAGGTGGAGGCCGCGGCGCCGGCCGGCGCCCTCGCCGCCACGCTCGCCGCCGTGCCGGGCGTGCGCCGCGTCGACCTGGTGACGCAGACCAACGGCCACGCGCGCTGCCGCGTCGAGGTCGAGCCCGGGCGGGACCCGCGTGCCGAGCTGGCGGCGCGGGTCACCAGCAGCGGCTGGGGCCTCCTCGCGCTCGCCCCGGTCGAGACCTCGCTCGAGGAGGCGTTCCTTGCGCTCGTGGCGAGCCAAGAGGGGAGCCAGCGATGAGCGGAGGCCGAGCGCGAGAGCGCTCACGCCGGCCGACGGGGTCTGGGGGCATCGGAGGAGCGCAGCGCCCGCAGGGCGCGAGCACCGCACGGGCCCCCAGGAGATAAAATGACCAAATCCCTCCTCGTCTGCCGGCGCGAGCTCGGGTCGATGTGCGGCGGGCCGCTCGGCTGGGTCCTCGCCGCCGTCTTCCTCCTTCTGACGGGGTACTTCTTCTACAGCGACCTCGCGCTCTTCGTGCTGGTCGGGGGCGCGAACCAGACGCGCGGCCTCTGGCGCTTCGTGTTCCTCGATTTCCGCCTGGTGGCACTGCTCGTCGTGCCGCTCTCGACCATGCGGCTCTTCGCCGAGGAGCGGAAGCAGGGTACGCTCGAGTTGGTCTGGACCTTCCCCGTGCGCGACGGCGAGGTGCTCGCCGGCAAGGTCCTGGCGGCGTTGGCGCTCTACCTCGCCCTGCTCGCGGCGACGGTCACCGGTCCCGCGCTCCTCTACGCTCTCCATCCCTTCGCGGTGGCACCGGTGGTCGCTGGCTACGTGGGCCTCGTCCTCCTGGGCATCGCCTTCGTCGCCTGCGGCGCGGCCGCCTCCACCGTGAGCGAGAACCAGGTGGTGAGCGCCATGCTCACTTACGGCATCCTCGTCTTCGCCTGGTTCGCCACCTGGAACGAGGCCGCGATCGGCGCGCGCATCGCGCCCGCCCTCCTCCAGCTCTCGCTCTTCGACCACTTCTACGGCTTCGCGCAGGGTGTGATCGACAGTCGGGACGTGGTCTACCTGCTCGCCTTCGCGGCGCTCTTCCTCTTCCTGGCGCACCGCTCGCTCGGCGCGCGGGCCTGGCGGGGCCTCTGATGCGACGCCCGGTCCTTCTCCTTGGCGTGCAGGTCGCGGCCGTGACGGCGATCCTGGGTTGCCTCCTCGTGATCGCGGCGCTCCATCCGCGCCGGCTCGATCTGACGCCCGAGCGCCGCTTCACGCTCTCGCCCTACACCCGCGAGGTCCTCGGCCGTCTCGCCGGCGACGTGCGCATCACGCTCTTCTACTCGAGCCAGGCGGGTGCGCTGCGGCGCGAGATGACGGACCTGCTGGCCCTCTACCAGGAGGCCCAGCCGCGCATCACCGTGCGCGCCTTCGACCTCGACCGGAGCCCGGGAATGGCGAAGCGGCTCGGCGTCGGCTCCTACAACACGGCGGTGGTCGAGGCCGGCGAGCGGCACGAGGCGGTCGAGGTCGTGAGCGAGGAGGGGGTGACGGCGGCCCTCCTCGCCGTGGCGGGAACCCCGCCCGTGGCCACCTACTTCGTGGTGGGGCACGGCGAGCACGATCCCCGCGACACCGACGAGCGGCGCGGCGCCTCCGAGGCGGCCCGCGCGCTCGCCGCGGAGGGCTTCCGCACGGGCGTGCTCGAAGGCGCCGCCGCGGTGCCGGCCGACGCCGGGCTCGTGGTGGCGGCCGGGCCGAGGCGCGATCTCCGCCCGGCCGAGGTGGAGGCGCTTGCCGCCTACGTCGCGGGGGGCGGTGACGCCCTCGTCCTCTGCGACCCGGGAACACCGCCGAGCGTCGCCGCGCTGCTCCGCCGCTTCGGCGTCGAGCCGGCGGGCGATCTCGTGGTGGACGAGCACGCGCGCCTCTTCGGCACCGACGGTCTCTCGGCGCGCGTCGCCTATCTGAACCAGGACCTCGTCCCCGACGCGCCCGAGGTGCAGGCCCTCCTCCCCGAGGCGCAGACGCTGCGCGTGGTCGACGCGCCGGGCGTGCGCGCCGACTACCTCGCCACCACCGCCGAGAGCGCCTGGGCGGACGTCGACCGGCGGGCGGGCGACGGCGCCGCCTTCCGGCCCGGCCACGATCGGCGCGGCCCGCTGCCGGTCGCCACCTTCACGCGCGTCCCGGCGGCCGGCGGACGGGAAGGCCGGCTGATCGTGATCGGCGACGCCGACTTCCTGACCAACGCGCACCTGGGCGTGCTCGGCAACCGTGACCTGCTCCTCACCGCGGCCGAGCTCGCGGGGCGCGCCGACGCGCTCGCCGCGGCGCGGCCGGCGGCGGTGCCGGGGGGGACGTTCTCACCGCTTACCCTGACGGCGCGCGAGGCCCGCCTCGTCTTCTGGGGCGTGGTGGTCGCGCCGAGCGCGCTCATGGCCGCCGGGGCGCTCGCCACGGCCCGGCGGCGGCGCCTCGCATGACGGCACGCGGCACCGTGCTCCTGGTGGGACTCCTGGGCGTGCTCGCCGCCTACCTGTGGGTGGTCGAGCTCGGGCCGCTTCGCGCCGCACCGCCAGCCGCCCGGGAGGCGGCGCCGCTCCTGCCCGTCCCGCCCGCCGCGGTCGCGCGCGTCGAGCTGGCGGAGGGAGTGCGGCGGACGACCGCGCTGCGCGCCGAGCACGGCTGGACCGACGCCGCCGGCCGCGCGTGGCCCGATGGCGCGGTGACGGACCTGATCGCCGCGCTCGGCGGGCTCCGCCCGCTGACGACCGTCGATGCCGATCCCGCCACGCCCGGGGACTACGGGCTCGGCCCCGGCGCGCGGCGCCTCGAGCTGGCCGGCGCCGATGGCCGCCCGTTCCTCGCGCTCGAGCTGGGCGAGCGGAACCCGGCGTGGACGGGTCTCTACGCGCGCCGCGCCGGCGAGCCCGCGGTGCTGCTGGTGGGCGCCGTGCTCGGCTGGGAGCTCGAGAAGCTGCGTCGGGCCGCGCCCGCCCCAGACCCTTGACAACCCGGAGATAAACGACCGAAACA
>VBKJ01000186.1 GCA_005879795.1 Deltaproteobacteria bacterium | reverse complement strand
GAGGAGCTCCGCCCGCTCCTGGCCGGCTACGCGGCCGGCACCCTGGACGAGGCCGGGTGCGAGGTCGTGCGCGCGCACCTCGCCGACGGCTGCGTCGCGTGCCTGCGCGACGTGTTCGATCGCCCGGTGGGCTTGCCTCGGACCCCTCCGGCGCCCGCGGCGAGTCCGCCGCCCGAGCCGGTGGCCGCCGACGGGGCCCGCCCGCGGCGGGGGCTGCGCAGGGTTGCCGTCGGGCTCGGCCTCATGCTCGCCGCGCTCGGGGTGTGGGCGATCGGCGAGCTGCGCGGGCGCGAGGCAGCCTACCGTGACCAGGCAAGGAGCGTTGCGGCGCGCGCGGCCGACCTCGAAGCGCGCGTCGCGGCGCTCGAGCGCGACCTGGAGGCCCGACGCCGAGAGCTCGGCGAGGCGCGGGCGGAGGCGTCGCGCCAGGCGCAGGCGGTGCGCGACGCGGCCGAGGTGAACGCCGAGCAGCGCCGCCAGCTCGAGGTGACCGACGCGCGCGCCGACGTGCTGACGCGTGCGCTCAGGGCGCGGCAGCGCCAGATCAACCGCCTGCGTGCGGCGGCGGACGCGCGGGGAACGCTCGCCGAGCTGCTCGGTGCGCCCGGGCTCGAGGTGCTCCCCCTCGCGGCGGTCGCGCCGTTCCGCGACGTGCGCGGGCACGTCCTCTGGCAACCCGCGCACGAGACCGCGCTCCTCTGCGCCTCGGGTCTGCCGCCGCTCCCGGCCGGCAGCACGTACCGGGTGCGTCTCGGCCTCGATGACGGCCGCGAGCAGGCCGGGCCGTCGTTCGGGCCGGACGCGCGCGGCACGCTCACGCTCCCGATCCGGGTCGGCCCGGCCGCCGAGCGGCTCCGTGCGGTCCGCGTCGTGCTCGAGCCGGCCGGCGAGCCCGTGCTCGCCGGCGAGCGCTCCCGCTAGGTGATTGCCGACGGTCCGCAGGCGGACGCTGCCGGTCGCGGTCGCCGCTTGTGCCGGTACGCACGCTGGCGGGGTAGCTGGGGGCGCAGACGGCGCTTGCCGCCTTGCGAGAGGGCGCGGCCGCGGCGTAGAACGCGCACGCATGCGCGAGACGCTGCGCGTCGGCAACGCGAGCGGCTACTGGGGGGACGACCCGGGCGCGCTCGCCCAGCAGGTCCGGGGCGGGGCGCTCGACTACGTCACGCTCGACTTCCTGGCCGAGATCACCATGGTGATCCTGCAGCGCCAGCGCGCCCGCGACCCGCGTCTCGGCTACGCCTACGACTTCGTCGGCATGCTCGATTCGGTGCTCCCGGACATCGTGCAGGGCGGAATCCGGGTGGTGGCGAACGCCGGCGGGGTGCACGTGGAGGCCTGCCGTGACCGCATCGCGGAGGCCTGCCGCGCCCGAGGCCTCACGCCGGCGATCGGCATGGTCGCGGGCGACGACCTCCTGCCGCGGCTCGATCAGCTCATCGGCGCCGGGGTGCCGCTCGCGAACCTGGACGACGGGCGGCCGCTCGCCGCCATCCGCGACCGCATCGTCGCCGCCAACGCGTACCTGGGCGCCTGGCCGATCGCCGAGGCGCTCGCTGCGGGCGGACAGATCGTGGTGACCGGCCGCACCACGGACGCGGCCCTCACGCTCGGGCCGCTCGTGCACGAGTTCGGCTGGGCGTGGAACGACTGGGACCGGCTCGCGGCGGGAACCGTCGCCGGGCACGTGCTCGAATGCGGGGCGCAGGCGACCGGCGGCAACCTGACCGACTGGCGGAAGGTGGCACCCCTGGACGTGGGCTATCCCATCGCGGAGGTGGCGGCCGACGGCCGCTTCGTCGTGACCAAGCACCCGGGCACGGGCGGCCGGGTCTCGCGCGCCACCGTGACCGAGCAGCTCCTCTACGAGATCGGCGATCCGGCGCGCTATCTGACCCCCGACGTGAGCGCCGACTTTCGCGGCCTCGAGGTGATCGACGCGGGGCGGGACCGAGTCGCCGTCGGAGGCGCCCGCGGCACGCCGCCGCCCGACTCGCTCAAGGTCGCCGTCGTCTACCGCGACGGCTGGCGCGCCGTCGGCCTGGCGCTCCTCTCGGGGCCCGACGTGGGCGCGAAGGCGGAGCGCCTCGCGGAGATGCTCTGGCACCGCGTCGGCTCGGAGTTCGCCGACCGGCGCGCGGATCTCGTCGGCTACCGGAGCTGCTGGGGCGCGGCGGCACCCGAGGTCGAGCCGAACGAGGGCGTCTTCCGCGCCGCCGTGCGCGATCCCGACCGCGGCAAGGTCGAGCGCTTCGCGCACACGATGCTCGGCCTCGCGCTCCAGGCCCCGCCCGGGCTCGGCGTCTTCGGCGGCCGGCCGGAGGTGCAGGAAGCGTACGCGTACTGGCCGGCGCTCGTGCCGCGGGAGCTGGTGGCGCCGCGCTTCGAGGTGGTGCGCGGGGAGTCGCGGATCGCCCGCGAGCTCGTGCCGGCCCCGCCCGGCGCGGGCGGCACGCGGAGCGCGGTCGCGCCGCCGCCCTCGCTGATCGAGCTGCCGGAGGCGGGCGGGGCCTGCGTGCGCGTGCCGCTCAGGCGCATCGCCTACGCACGCTCGGGCGACAAGGGCGACCACGCCAACATCGGCGTCGCCGCCCGCTCGCCGCAGGCCTTCGCGTTCCTGCGCCGCGAGCTCGATGCCGAGCGCGTGCGGCGCTACTTCGGCGACCTCTGTGGTGGGCCGGTCGAATGCTTCGAGCTGCCCGGGCTGCGCGCGCTCAACTTCCTCCTCCGCCATGCCCTGGGGGGCGGCGGCACGCTCTCGCTGCGCGCCGACCACCAGGGGAAGACGCTCGCGCAGGCGCTGCTCGCGCTCGAGCTCGACGTGCCCGAGCCGGTCCTGGCGACCACGGCGGACGAGGGAGAGGGCTGAGCCGTGCTGCGCGTCGACCGGCTGGACGGCGTCGCGACCCTCACCCTCGACCGCCCCGAGGTGGGGAATGCGCTCGACGACGCGCTGGTGGCGCGGCTCGGCGAGGCGCTCGTGGCGTGCGCCGCCGAGCCCGCCGTGCGCGTCGTGGTGGTGACGGGGGCAGGCAGGGTCTTCTCCGCGGGCGCGGACCTGAACTGGATGCGGCGCATGCGCGACGCGGGCCCGCAGGCGAACCTGGACGACGCGCGCCGCACGCAGGCGGTGTTCGCGGCCGTCGCCGAGCTGCCGCGACCGGTGGTCGCGCGCGTCAACGGACCGGCGCGGGGCGGCGGCGTCGGCCTGCTCGCGGCGGCCGACGTGGTGGTCGCCTCGAGCGAGGCGCACTTCGCCTTCTCCGAGGTGCGGCTCGGGATCGCGCCCGCGATGATCGCGCCCTTCGTGATCGCGCGTGTGGGTGCGGCCCGCGCGCGCCGCCTCTTCTGTACGGGCGAGACCTTCGGCGCCGCCGACGCGCTCGCCTGGGGCCTGGTCGACCGCGTCGTCGCGCCCGCGGAGCTCGACGCCGCGGTGGCGGGCGTCGCCGGCGATCTCAAGAAGGGCGGGCCGACCGCGATCGCCGCGGCGAAGAAGCTCGTGCGCGACGTGACGGCGGCCGACCCGGCGGCCGTGCCGGCGCTCACCTGCGAGCTGATCGCCCGCCTGCGCGCCAGCGAGGAAGGGGAGGAGGGCATGGCCGCGTTCCTGGAGAAGCGCCCGCCGCACTGGGCGCGCTGACCCGCATGACGCGGCTCGGCTCGCGGCTCCGCCGCGACGCGGCGTTCGAGGAGAACGCGCGCCACCACCGCGCCCTCGCCGGGGAGCTGCGCGCGCGCCTGGCGCGCATCCGCGAGGGTGGGCCGCCCGAGGCGCGGCGGCGGCACCAGGAGCGCGGCCGCCTCCTCGTGCGCGAGCGGATC
>VBKJ01000185.1 GCA_005879795.1 Deltaproteobacteria bacterium | reverse complement strand
GGCCCGCGAAGGCCTCGCGCACGCGCGGCGTGAGCAGCCCGAGCCGGCGGAGGTTCGGGACCACGCGCGCGAACAGCAGGCGCCGGAACATCTGCGCCGGCGCGGAGTCGAGCACCACCCGCTTCACCTCCTCGCGGTCCCAGCCCATGGCGCTCGAGATCTGGTCGCCCACCAGCCGATTCCGCATCAGCTCGCAGGCGTAGATGATGAAGTCCTCGCGGTCGCGGAGCTCGGCGGGCTGCATGTCGCGGTAGAACTCGGCGAGCGAGAGCATGCCGAAGGCGACGTGCCGCGACTCGTCCTTCATCACGTAGCGCACGAGCTCCTTCAGGAGCCGCTCCTGCGTGATCTGGAACATGTTCCCGAAGGCCGCCATGGCGAGGCCCTCGATGATGATCTGCATGCCGAGGTACTTGAAGTCCCAGCGGCCGTCGGTGATGGTGGCGTCGAGGAGCTCCTTCAGGTTCTCGTTGACCGGCCACTGCCACTCGAGCTTCTCGCGCAGGTAGCGGCTGAACACCTCGACGTGGCGCGCCTCGTCCATGGTCTGCGTGCCGGCGTAGTACTTGGCGTCGATCCACGGCACGGCGCCGACCAGCTGCGAGGCGACGATCAGCGCGCCCTGCTCGCCGTGCAGGAACTGCGAGAGCTGGAGCGCGATCTGCGCGTGGCGGAGCCGGTTCTTCTCTTTCGGCGTGAGCCGTTCGTAGGGCGGGTAGCCGATGAGCGGGTTGATGACGTCGGGGATGATGCCGCGCTCGGGATCGACGTCGGTGTCCCACGGCAGCTGCGTCATCCCGTTCCACTGGTCGCGCTTCGCCTTCTCGTAGAGGTCGCGCAGCCCCTCCTTCACGCTGCCGTAGTTCCAGGCGTAGCTGGTGTCGAACGAGGTGAGGATGGTCTCGAGTTCCTCATCCAGGCGGCGGAGCTGGTTGACGGCGCTCGCGGCGTTCTCGTCCATCATCACCCCCAGATAACTACGCCGCGCGGCCTCGAGCAAGCGGGAGCTCACCCCCGCAGGGCCGGCATCACCTCTCCGGCCAGGCGCTGCAGCGACCCCACCGCGACCTCGCGCGGCATGCCGGTCGAGCCGGGAATCACGTGGCAGAAGTCGAGGCCCAGCGCGGCGAGCCCGCGGAAGCGCTCGCGGGCGACGTCCGGCGGCCCCGCGATCGCGAACCAGTCGACGAACTCGTCGCCGATGCCGGCCGTGTGGGGCACGCCGGTGCGCGTGTGGTGCCGCATGTCGTAGTGCTCGCGCAGGTAGCGGGCCGCGGCCGCGAGCGGCGCGGGCAGGCGCGCGAGGTCGCTGCCCGCGAAGGCGGAGAAGCGCGCGAAGCTGGCGGCCGCGCCGCGCACGCCGTCGCGCGCGACACGCACGTCGTCGTGGATCACTGCGGTGACGAAGGCGCCGTAGCGGAGCGCGCCCGGGTCGCGGCCGGCCGCGCGCGCTGCCGCGCGGGCATGCGCCAGGACCGCCCCGAGGTGCGCCGGGTCGGCGCCGACGGCGAGGCAGATCGCGTCGGCGTGCCGGGCGGCGACCTCGATGACGCGCGGGCCCGTGGCCGCGACCTCGACCGGGACCTTCGGCGCCTGCACGCGCTCGAGCCACTCGAGGCGGCTCGCGAAGCCGTCGCGGTCGACCACCTCGCCGCGGAGGTATCGCTGCACGGCGGCGAGGTAGCGCTCGAAGGGCGCGACCCGGTCCTCGCGCTTGCCGATGCGCTGCACCGAGGAGTCGCCGCGACCGATGCCGAGAACGGCGCGGCCCCCGCTCTCCGCCTGGAGGGCGAGCGCGGCCGACGCCGTCACGGCCGGATCGCGCGTGACCGAGTTCGTGACGCCGGGGCCCAGGCGGACGCGCGTGGTCGCTTGCGCCGCAAGCATGAGCTGGCCCCAGACCTCTGGCGCGAGGTTCTGGCTGTCGGGGAAGAGGACGGTGTCGAAGCCGAGCTCCTCCAGCAGGCGCGCGGTCCGCGCCGACCGCCGCGGTTCCGGCACCGCGAGGACGCCGAAGTCCATCTCAGGCGAGCGCCGCGAGATCGATCCGGTAGAGCTCGGCGAAGAAGCTCATGACGCGCGTCCTCCGCGCAGCACGCGCCCGGGGAGCGGCCCCTCGGGGTCGACCGCGTCGCGCCCGTCCTCGCGCACGACGACCCCGTTCACCACCACGGCACGGATACCGCGCGCGTCCGAGACCAGCCGGTCGGCGCCCGCCGGGAAATCGCGCACCCGCCGGAGCGGCGAGCAGCCGACCGTCGCCGGGTCGAAGACGGTCACGTCGGCGGCGAGCCCGGGCGCCAGTCGGCCGCGGTCCGCGATGCCGAAGACCTCCGCCGGCTGCGCCGTCAGCCGGCGCACCGCCTCCTCGAGCGCGAGCACGCCCCGTTCGCGCACCCAGGTGCCGAGCAGCTCCGTCGGTGCGCAGGCGTCGCAGAGCTGGCTCGCGTGCGCGCCCGCGTCGGAGAGGCCGATCATGGTGGCGGGATGCGCCAGCAGCTCGGCGACGATCGCCGGGTCGGTGTTGAGGATCGGCATCCGGAAGCGCGTCTCGAGGCCCGAGGCGAGCGAGAGGTCGAGGGCGAGGTCGACGGGGTGCACGCCGCGCTCCGCCGCGACGTCGCCCAGACGGCGCTCCGCGACCGACGGGTCCGGTGGGTGCTCGGTGATCGTAATGTCCCGGAACGGCGCACCGATCCGGCCGTCGTCGATCCGGTCGCGGAGGACGCGGCGGAACTCCGGGTCGGCGTAGAGGCGCCGCTTGCCCGCGACGTCGGCCTGCGAGACCGGCCTCATGACCGACATGCTCTCGAGCGGGAACGGCGCCTTCAGCTGGAACTCGACCATGAGCGGCCGGCACGACACCTGCGGGATGACGCGCACCCCCCGCGCCTGCATGGCGGCCGACTGCGCGAGGACCGCGCGGTGCCCGTCGGGACCGAGCATGCCGCCGAGGAGCGCGGTCCAGCTCACGGGGCGGTGCGTCCGCTCCTGAATCGCCGCGAACTGGTCGAGGAAGAGGCCGGGTCCGATGGTCGCCTGCATGACGCCACCCGGCGGCTCGCCGAGGCAGCCGGCGAGCGTCTCGATCTCGGCGAACGAAGCGACCCGGCTCGGCACGGGACGCCCCGCCCAGCCGACGTGCGTCGGCGACTTCGAGGTCGCGAAGCCGAGCGCCCCGGCGCGGAGCGCGCCGCGCACGAGCTCTCGCATGGCGCCGATCTCCTCCTCCGTCGCCTCGCGCTCGGTAGCCTCCTCGCCCATGACGTAGAGGCGCACGGGCGTGTGGCCCACCAGCGCGCCCACGTTGATCGCGGTCCCGCGCCGCTCGATCGCGGCCAGGAACTCCGCGAACGACTCGAACGGCCACTCGGCGCCGATCCCGGCGCGCAGCGCCTCGAGCGACATGCCCTCCACGCTCTCGAGCGTGCGGAG
>VBKJ01000184.1 GCA_005879795.1 Deltaproteobacteria bacterium | reverse complement strand
TGGGCCGTCCGGCGTACGGGTTCGGACGCACGAACGCGCCCCGGAAGCCGAGCTTCTCGGTCGCCCGCTCGAGCTCGCGGAGCGAGGCGTCGACGTCGGCGAGCGGCAGCATCGCGACCCCAACCAGGCGCGACGGCGCAGCCCGGCAGTAGTCCGCGAGCCAGTCGTTGTAGGCGCGGCAGAGGGCGGCCATCAGCGCCGGGTCGCTCGTCTCGGGCACGTAGAAGGCGACCGAGGGGAAGAGGACCGCGACGTCGATGCCCTCGCTATCCATGTCGTGGAGACGCGCCTGCGGGTCCCAGCCGCCGGCCCGGAAGTTGGCCGCCGCGAAGTCGTAGTCGGGGCCGAGCGTGAGCAGCATCGCGTGCCGCATGAGGAGCCGGCCGTCGAGCAGCATGCAGGGACGGCCGCGCTCGTCGAGCACGGGGCGCGGGGCGCGCTCGCGGTACGCCGGCTCCACGTAGTCGGTCCACAGGCTCATCGGCTCGGTCACGTGCCCGTCGGCATCGACGACGGCGATTTGGTTCATGGGGCGTCCCTCCCTGGCAGTGCACTCCCACCTTAACAAACGAACGTTTGTTCGTGTACGCGGGGCGCATGAGCCCCCGGGCGGCCACCGCCCGCAGCCGCGAAGCCCCTTCCACGCGCGACGCGATCCTCGACGCCGCCGAGCGGCGCTTCGCCGACCGGGGCTTCGCCGGCGTATCGATGCGGGAAATCGCCGGGGAGGCGGGGCTCAAGAACCAGGCGAGCCTGTACCATCACTTCCGCCACAAGCGGGCGCTGTACGAGGCGGTTCTCTCCCGGGGCATCGCACCGATCATCGCGCTGGTCGCGGAGAGCGGCAAGAGCGGCCCCGGGGGCGAGCGCGGGCGCCTCGAGCCGGCGGAGGTGCAGGCGGTCCTCGACCGCGTCCTCGACTATCTGGAGGAGCATCCGCACCTCCCTCGCCTGATCCAGCGCGCCGGCCTCGACGACAACCGCTACCTGCGCAGCGCCCTCGGGCGTTTCCTGGGACCGCTCTACGCGCAGGGGCTCTCCGTCCTGGCCGGCGCACCGGGCCCCTGGGAGGCGAGCGAGCTGCCCCACCTGGGCGCCGGGCTCTATCACCTGATCTTCGGCTACTTCGCCGACGCCACGCTCTTCGAGGCGGTAGTGCAGCAGGATCCCCGCAGCCCAGCCGCCATCGCCCGCCAACGCCACTTCTTGAAGACCGCCGTCGCGCAGCTCCTCGGCTTGCGGCCCGCGCGCCGCTTGCTCGGCCGGCGCGCCTGAGGCTCCCATGCGGCTTCCCGGCGTCGATCTCGCGAACCCCGACCTCTTCGTCGCCGGCTGGCCCCACGAGGCGTTCGCCCTCCTCCGGGCGAAGGCGCCCGTCTACTGGCACGAGGAGCCGAACGGCCCCGGCTTCTGGGTGATCTCCAAGTACCACGACGTGCTGGCCGTCCAGCTCGACTCGAAGACGTTCTCGTCGGCCCGCGGCGGCACGCTCATCCGGGAGTTCGACGAGCCCGAGCGGGAGGCGATCCGGTCGCAGCTGATCAACATGGACGCACCCCGCCACACGCGCTTCCGCCGGCTCGTGAACATGGGCTTCTCGCCCAAGATGACGAACCGCCTGGCGCCCCACATCCGCGACATGGCGACCCGGATCATCGACGCGGTCGTGGCGCGCGGCGAGTGCGACTTCGTCGCCGAGATCGCGGCCGAGCTGCCGCTCCAGGTGATCGCCGAGATGATCGGCATCCCGCTCGCGGACCGGCACCTGATCTTCAAGTGGAGCAACGACATGATCGGCTTCGACGACCCCGAGTACGGGGGCGCCGGCGCGGAGGTCGGGAAGATCGCCTCGATGCAGATGTACATGTACGCCAACCAGCTCGCCGTCGAGCGGAAGAAGAGCCCGCGCGACGATCTCGTGAGCGTCCTCATGGCGGCCGAGGTGGACGGCGAGAAGCTGACCGAGGTGGAGTTCGACTCCTTCTTCCTGCTGCTCGCGGTGGCGGGCAACGAGACGACGCGCAACCTGATCTCGGGCGGCATGCTCGCCCTGATGCAGCATCCGGCCGAGCGCCGGCGGCTGCTCGCCGACCCGTCCCTCATGCCGACCGCGGTCGAGGAGATGCTGCGCTGGGTCTCCCCGGTCATGTACTTCCGGCGCACCGCGACGCGCGACGCGGAGCTCCGCGGCCAGCCGATCCGCGAGGGCGACAAGCTGACCGTCTGGTACGGCTCGGCCAACCGCGACGAGGAGGTCTTCCCGCACGCCGACCGCTTCGACGTCGGCCGCACGCCGAACGAGCACCTCGCCTTCGGCATCGGGCACCACTTCTGCCTGGGCGCCAACCTGGCGCGCCTCGAGATCCAGATCATGTTCGAGGAGCTGCTCCGCCGCCTGCCGGACATCGAGCTCGCCGGCCCGGTCGAGCGCTTGCGCTCGAACTTCATCAACGGCATCAAGCGGATGCCGGTGCGCTTCACGCCCGAGAGGAGCTGACCCGTGCGCACGCGCGTCTGCGCTCTGCTCGGCATCGAGCTGCCCCTCTTCGCCTTCAGCCACTGCCGCGACGTGGTGGCGGCCGTGAGCCGCGCCGGCGGACTCGGCGTGCTCGGGGCGCTCGCCTTCTCGAACGAGCAGCTCGAGGTGGAGCTCCGCTGGCTCGACGAGCACGTGGGCGGGAAGCCCTACGGCGTGGACGTCGTCATGCCGGCCTCGCTCGCCGACCAGCCGGCGTTCGACAAGGCGGCGTTCGAGGCGATGATCCCCGAGCGCCACCGCACCTTCGTGGAGGAGGTGCTCGAGCGCTACCGGGTGCCGACGCTGCCCGCGGGCGAGGTGCCGCACGAGGGCCTGCTCGCGTGGACGCACGCCGGCGCCCGCTCGCAGGTCGAGATCGCGCTCGCCCACCCGATCAAGCTGCTCGTGAACGCGCTCGGCACGCCGCCCAGGGACGTGATCGACCAGGTGCACGCGCGCGGCGTCCAGGTCGCAGCGCTCTGCGGCAGCGTCGAGCACGCCCGCCGCCACGTCGAGGCGGGCGTCGACATCATCGTGGCGCAGGGCTCGGAGGCGGGCGGCCACACCGGCGAGATCGGGACCATGGTCCTCATCCCCGACGTGGTGGACGCGGTCGCACCCACGCCGGTCCTCGCCGCGGGCGGGATCGGCTGCGGGCGGCAGATCGCGGCGGCGCTCGCCCTCGGCGCCGAGGGCGCGTGGATGGGCTCGGTCTGGCTCGCCACCACCGAGAGCGATCTCCACCCCGTCGCCATGAAGAAGGTGCTGCAGGCGTCCGCGCGCGACACGGTACGCTCGCGCTCCATGACCGGGAAGCCGGCGCGGCAGCTCCGCACCCGCTGGACGGAGGCGTGGGACGACCCCTCGTCGCCCGGCGCGCTCCCCATGCCGCTCCAGTTCCTGCTCACGGCCGACGCCACGACGCGCATCCACCGCTACGCGCACCTCGAGACCTCGGGGGCGAAAGAGCTGGTCGGCACGCCCGTCGGGCAGATCGTCGGGCGCATGAACCAGGTCCGCCCGGTGCGCGAGGTGGTACGCGAGATGATGGAGGAGTTCGTGGATGCGGTGGCGCGCGTGAACCGGCTGGTGGAGGAGTGAGCAATGCCTGCGCCCATGCGCCTCGACGTGGTCTCCGAGTTCCCCTACAAGCACTCGACGGGCGAGGTGATCGGACGCTTCCTCGCCGGGCTGAAGGAGCAGAAGCGGATCTGGGGGCAGCGCGTGGCGGGGCAGGGGGTCGTGGTCCCGCCGCTCGGCTACTCCGAGGCCGACGGCTCCGCG
>VBKJ01000183.1 GCA_005879795.1 Deltaproteobacteria bacterium | reverse complement strand
TGCCGGGCGGGCGGCGAGGCCGCGTGGTCGGCGAGCGCCTCATCGCCTCGAACGGCGCCTGGAGCTACGCGGTGGCGCTCGAGGAGGGCGGCACGGTCGAGTACCTCGACTACGAGCTCCGGCGCGTGGAGGGCGCGTGATGGACTACCAGCAGATCCTCTACGCGGTCGACGCCGGCGTGCTCACCGTCACCCTCAACCGCCCCGAGCGGCTGAACGCCTTCACCGCGCGCATGATGTACGAGCTGCTCGACGCCTTCGAGCGCGCCGACGCCGACGACGCGGTGCGCGCCGTCATCGTGACCGGCGCCGGGCGCGCTTTCTGCGCCGGCGCGGACCTGGGCAGCGGCGGCGGCACCTTCGACTATTCGGGCGGGCCCGCCGCGCAGCGGATCGAGGAGCACCGCGACGGCGGCGGCCTGGTCGCGCTCCGCATCTTCGCGTCGAAGAAGCCGGTCATCGCCGCCATCAACGGGCCCGCGGTCGGCGTCGGCATCACGATGACCCTGCCCATGGACGTCCGCATCGCCGCGAGCACGGCCCGCATGGGCTTCGTCTTCGCGCGCCGCGGCATCGTCGCCGAGGCGTGCAGCAGCTGGTTCCTGCCGCGCGTGGTCGGCATCGGCCGCGCGGCGGAGTGGGTCCTCACCGGCCGCATCTTCCCTGCCGAGGAGGCGCTCGCGGGCGGGCTGGTGAGTCGCGTGGTCGCGCCCGAGGCCCTCATGGACACGGCGCGCGGCCTGGCGCGCGAGATCGCCGACAACACCTCGGCCATGTCCGTGGCGCTCTGCCGCCAGATGCTCTGGCGCATGCTCGGCGCGGACCACCCCATGGAGGCGCACCAGGTCGACTCGCGCGCGATCTTCTGGATGGGCCAGTCGGCCGACGCGCGCGAGGGCGTGCAGGCGTTCCTCGAGAAGCGGCCGGCGCGCTTCACGCTCCGGCCGACCGCGGACATGCCCGCGTTCTACCCGTGGTGGGAGGAGCGGAAGTTCAGGTGAGCGGCTTCCGCATCGCGCGGTGCGGGATGCCCGCCTCGAGGAACTCGGGCCCTTCGACGCGGTAGCCGAGCCGCTCGTAGAACGCGATCACCGCCACCTGCGCGTTCAGCACGAGCTCGCGGTGGCCGCGGGCGCGCACCTCGTCCTCGAGCGCGCGCATGAGCGCCCGGCCGATGCCGGAGCGCCGGACGGAACGCCGCACCGCGACGCGCTCGGCCTTCACGCGCCCGCCCTCCGTCTCCCGGAGGCGCGCCGTGCCGACCGCCTCGCCCGCCGCGAGCGCGAGGAAGTGCCTGCACGCGGCGTCGTGCGCGTCCATCTCCTCGTCGAGCGGCACGCCCTGCTCCTCGACGAAGACCTCGCGCCGGATGGCGAGACAGCGGGCGAGCTCGTCGGGGCGGGCGCGCCGGACCTCGAGGCCGCTCATCCCTGGGCGAGCTCGTCGCGCAGCAACCCGAGGAGGATCTCGTCGACCCAGCGCCCGTCGATGAACACCTGCTCGCGGCGGCGGCCCTCGACGGTGAAGCCGGCGCGCGCGTAGAGCCGCAGGCCCCGCTCGTTGGTCGCGTAGCACGAGAGGCAGACCTTGTGCAGGTTGAGGTCGTCGAACGCGTGCCGGCAGAGGAGCCTGACCGTCTCGGCACCGAAGCCCTGGCCCCACCGATCCTTCCGGCCGATGACGATCCCGAGCGTCGCGTGGCGGTCGATGGGGTCGATGTCGTGGAGCCCGCAGTTCCCGACGTAGAGGCCGCCCTCGTTCGTCACGATGGCGAACACCTGGTCGCGCCGCGGATCGAGCGCGCGGATCCAGGCGCGCGAGCTTGCCTCCGTGTGCGGGACGCCGCGCACGGCGAGCGTCCGCCGGACGTCGGGATCGTTGAGCCAGACGTGACACTCGGCCGCGTCGGCCTCCTCGAGCGGGCGGAGGTAGACCTTCGTGCCGACCAGACAGGGGTTGCGCATCACGCGCGCGATCGTAGAGCAGGCCCCGCTCGGGCGCCACCCGCGCGGCGCCACGAGCGAGGAGCGACTACCGGCGCGCGGCGCGCTCCGGGAGCACGCAGTACGCACCCTCCGAGAAGCCCTGCGCCTCGATGCCGAAGGCGTGGTCGAAGCGCGCCCGGTAGTTCTCCCACGCGATCGCCGCCGTCAGCTCGACGAGCTGCGCCTCGGCGAAGTGCTCTCGCAGCCGGGCGAAGAGCGCCTCGGGCACCTCGACCGGCGTCTCCGTCATCGCGACCGCGTAGTCGAGCACGAGCTTCTCGAGCGGCGAGAAGGCCGCGCTCTCCTCGTAGGCCGGCAGGTCACGGAGCTGAGCCTCGGTCACCCCGGCTGCCCTGCCGACGGCAGAGCCGATGTCGACTCAGAAGGGACAGCCGACCAGCGCCGCCGCCTTCAGGCCGGCGAGCGCCTTCAGCCGCGCGTCGACCAGACGGGCCTTGCCGAGCGCGAACTCGTAGCCCGTGTAGCCCCGGAAGATCCACGCGTGGTGCGCCGCCACGGTGAGCGGCTCGGGCACCTTGCCGACCATGCGCTTCGAGAAGCGGTAGGCGAAGCGGACCATCAGGCCGGCCCGGCTGGCGGGGACTCCGGCGATG
>VBKJ01000182.1 GCA_005879795.1 Deltaproteobacteria bacterium | reverse complement strand
GACAGGCGCTTTGTCCGAAACGTATTTCAGCTCCGGAGGGTGGTCCAGGCTCCGGAGCGTAGTCCGGGGATCTTCAGCCCGGCGGGGCGCAGGGGGGACGTCGGATATCGGGGCGTTCGGTCACCTTCGGGCCTTTATCCGATGCCCCGTCGGGAGGGTTCCATGGCTGCCAGCAGCCTACGCGCGGCGATTGGTCTCCTGGTTCTTGCCGGGCTTGCTGCGCCGCCGGCAGGCAGCACGCCCCCCTGCAGTCGGAAGAACTGTAAGGAAGAGATCCTGGCGTGCGAAGCAGCGGCAGCCTGCGATGGCTTGAGCGCTAACGCAAGAAGCACGTGTCACAAGGAATGCGTGCAGCAGGCCCTCGCCGGCTGCGAGGCAGGCCGCAGTCTGTGCACGCCGCCGACACCGTGCAGCGGGGGATCGGTTCCGGAGTGCGCCGGGGTTTGCCCGCCGAGCGAAGAGTGCGAGGCGCACCTGGATTTCGCGCCGTTCTTCTTCGGCTGCGTCTGTTTCCCGGCCGGGGTCACCCCGTGCCTCGAGTCCGCGTATCCGCAGTGCGGCGGCACCTGCTTCGAGGGCGACGTCTGCCAGGCCATTCACGTCGGCCCTGACGAGCGTGGCGACGCGCGTCTTTGTGCCTGCGTATCCCCGAACGCAACGTGCGGTCCCCCCCCGCCCGAAACCTGCCAAAGCGCGGGGGTCTGCCCGCTGGGATCCGCATGCCATTCCCAGTTCGTCGGCACTCCTCAATTGGAGGTCTGCGGCTGCGATGCTCCGTGACCGCGGGGCACCTACCAGGGTGTCTGATCACGCCGCGAGGCGACGCAGCACCTCCGCCACCACCGGGGCCAGATCCGGCCCTACGCACAGCCTGGGTGGGGATGCGCGCCGCTTCCTGCCGCTTCCTAGTGTCGGGTACGAGGTACGAAGTACGGGCCACTCGTCACGGCCCAAGTCTCCAGAGTCCGATATGGCTCGGGGAACGGTCTTGATCGATCTTGACGACGTTCGGTTCCGATCGGCGTGTGCGATCGACGCACGGGCCGTCGCCAGGCTCCATGCCGACAGCTGGCGGCGGCACTATCGAGGCGCGTACTCCGACGCCTTTCTGGACGGCGACGTCGTCCAGGACCGTCTGTCCGTATGGATCGGGCGTCTCAGCGACCCCCTACCGGAGACATGCACAATCATCGCCGCGCGCGACGGCGTCGTCGTGGGGTTCGCACACGGCGTTCTCGGCGAGGACCCGACCTGGGGCGCCCTCCTCGACAACCTCCATGTGGCACATGGACTGACGAGACGCGGCATCGGGACCCGCCTGTTGAGCCTGATCGCGCAGGCCGTCGTCGAACGGACGCCCTCGTCGGGCTTGTACCTGTGGGTACTCGAACAGAACACCGACGCGCAGGCCTTCTACGCGGCGCGAGGCGGTACCTGCGTCGGGAAGGAGTTCGCCCTGCCTCCAGGCGGCGATCCTCGCCGGCTCAACGGCGCACCGGTGAAGCTCAGGTATGCCTGGCCATACCCATCGAAGCTCCTGGCAGGCGCGTGAACGAAAGGGAGTTCCAAGGCCGCAGCATGGCTATGATAAGGGCGGCCACGGGGAAGCCGGTGAACGGGGGATCAGGCGCCGCCCAAGCCGTTGGAGCCGACCGCCGGCAAGCCGTATGGACCTCCTCCTGTCGATGCGAGCGGGAGTGTCGGGCGAAGTCGTCTTCGTATCCGCAGGTCGGTGCAAACCAGTGACGTCCAGGTGCTCACGCGCGCCGAGAGGTGAACTGCCGTGACGGCATTGCCAACCTGGATGCGACGCGCGTTGTTCGCCACCGCCGGGATGAACATCGGTGGCGCCGCTCTATTTACTCCACCCGCCCGCGCCTTGCGGGCAGTCGCGGGACTCCCGCAGGCTGAGCACCCGCTCTACCTCGCCACCGTCAGCATGTTCGTTCTGCTTTTCGGGTTCGGCTATCTGTGGGCCGCGGCGGCGGGTCGTGCCGACCGTCTCTTCATCACGGTCGCGGCCGTCGGCAAGCTGTCGTTCTTTGCGCTGCTCGTGTGGTTCTGGGCCGTCGGCGCGCTGCCGGTACGTGCCCCCCTGGTGGGGACGGGCGATCTCGTCTTCGGGATACTCTTCGTGGTGTGGCTCTACGGTACCCGAGCAGAGGTTCCGGCCGCGCAGCTGCTTCGCGGGCGCGCGGATCAGGCCCCCGTCGCGTCCCAGCCGAGGTAGTGCACCCCGGGCAGCGGCTCGGGCGCGTGGAGCTCGAGCGCCGCGCCCTCGGTGCAGGTGAGGCGGCGCGGCGGACGCCACGGGGCCAGGGGATGGGCGCGGCGGCGGAGCTCGAGCGTCACCGACGCGACGTCGCTCTGCGCCACGTGGACGTCCCACCCCGCCGGGTCGCGGTAGACGTAGCCGGCGAGCGTGCGCGGATCGCACCACGCCACGGCGCGCAGCGCGCGGGTCGCGGAGGTGGAGCGGAACTCGAGGCGCGCGGGGCCGCGGACCTCGACCCGGTTGCCGGCGAGCGCCGCGAGCCCGCGCCGATCGAGCACGCTGTGGGCGGTGCGAAACCAGATCGGCACCAGGCGCGGCGCGCCGGGCCGGCGGCGCAGGCGCACGGCCGTCGCCTCCAGGCAGGCGGCGACCTCCTCGTCGAAACGCGGGCAGTAGAGCCAGTACAGCTCCTCCACTCGGCGCGTGCCCCAGATGTGCTTCTGCACGGTGGGCGCGCCGTCGAGCTCGCGCCGGACACCGTCGACGCTCACCCAGCCGCTGCACGCGATCTCGCTGTTGGCGTGCGCCACGCGCGTCGGCAGCGGCAGGTGATGGAGGAGCCACGGGGCGCGCCGCGCCTCGCGCGCCGCGGGGGCGAGGCGCAGCGCCCAGGCGATGCGGTGCCCGCCGCTCTCCACCTCGCCGCGGCAGGCGTCGTTGCGCAGCTCGGCCGCGCCGAGGCGGATCGCGAAGCGCTCCGGCGAGCCGGCGTGATAGTCCTCCGCGCCGAGGATGTGCTTCACCGCGATCGCCGGTTCGCGCGCCCGCGCGTCGAAAGCCGCCGCCCAGAGCGTGGCCCGCGGCGTGCCGGGCTGCAGCCCCGCCGCCGGGGCGAAGGTGGTGTAGCGCAACCACCACGCCCGCCGGGCCGCGGCCTCGAACACGACCAGGAACCAGATCTCGAAGAACCCGGCCTGGCCGCTCCAGCGCGGCCGGTTCGCGGCGTCGCTCGATCGCATGGCCGGCGGCGGTTGTAGTCGATCGGGGCGGCGGATAGGAAGCTCGTCCTGCATGACGCGTGACGCCTGGGACCCGGCGCAGTACGAGCGCTTCCGCGACGAGCGCGCGCGGCCCTTCCTCGACCTGCTGGCGCTCGTCCGCCCGTGCCCCGGGATGCGGGTGGTCGATCTCGGGTGCGGCACGGGCGAGCTGACCGCGCGTCTCCACGACGAGCTCGCGGCGGGCGAGACGCTCGGCGTCGACCGCTCCGAGGCGATGCTCGCGCGGGCGCGGCCGCGCGCGAAGGATGGGCTCCGCTTCGAGGCGGGCGACATCGCCGCCTTCGCGGCGCGCGCGGCCTACGATCTCGTCTTCTCGAACGCCGCGCTCCACTGGATCGATGACCACGCGGTGCTGTTCGCGGGCCTGACGGCGGCGCTCCGCCCGGGCGGCCAGCTCGCGGTGCAGATGCCCGCCAACTTCGACCACCCCGCCCATGTGGTCGCCGCCGAGGTGGCGGGCGAGGCGCCCTTTCGCGATGCGCTTGGCGGGCATGCGCGCTCCGGGCGCGCCGTCCTCCGGCCCGAGGAGTACGCGCTGCTCCTCGAGCGCCTCGGCTACGCGGAGCAGCACGTGCGTCTCCAGGTCTACGGCCACCGGCTGGCGGCACGCGACGAGGTGGTCGAGTGGGTGAAGGGCACGCTGCTCACCGACTACCAGCGCCGGCTGCCGGCGGAGCTCTACGCGCGCTTCGTGGCGCGCTACCGCGAGCGCCTGTTGCCCGCGCTCGAGGACACGCGCCCGTACTTCTTCACCTTCAAGCGCGTGCTCCTCTGGGCGCAGCGCTGACGGCGAGATTCAGCGCCGGGCGGGGTAGAGGGGCAGGGGCTCGACCGGCATGTCGAGCGCGACCAGCTGGCCCGTGCCGGCGAGCGTCACGTAGAGCGCGCCGTCGCCGAGGCAGCAGTTCGTGGGCTCGCTCCCGGCGCCCATCTCGACGATGTCCCGCACCTCTCCGTCCGGCTCGAAGATGACCACCAC
>VBKJ01000181.1 GCA_005879795.1 Deltaproteobacteria bacterium | reverse complement strand
CCGGGCGCAGAACCGGCGCGTCGAGGTCACCGAAGAATAGCCATTGAGCCGCGTCGTCTCCGGCCGTCGGCTCGTCGGGAGCTACGATCCCGGCGAGCTGCGGCCCACCTTGTACTGCTCGAGCTTGCGGTAGAGCGTCTTCCGGCCCAGACCCAGCACGCGCGCGGCGATGGTCTTGCTCCCGCCGACGGCTTCGACCACCCGCACGATGTAGCGGCGCTCCACCTCCTCGAGCGGCGGCAGCTCCGAGGGATCGTCGCTCGTGACGAGGACGTGCGAGCGCCGGAAGTCCCGGATCTTCTCGGGAAGGTCGTCCGCGCCGATCGTCTCCTGTCGCGTCAGCGCGATCGCCCGCTCGATGCAGTTCTCGAGCTCGCGCACGTTGCCGGGCCAGCCGTAGGCGAGCAGCCGTTCGGCGCATTCCGGAGCGATTCCCGCGACGCGCTTGCCCGCCTGCGCGGCGTACCGCTCGATGAAGTGCTGGGCGAGCAGCAGCACGTCGCCGCCACGCGCCCGCAGCGGCGGGACCTCCACCGGGATCACGTTGACGCGGAAGTAGAGGTCCTCGCGGAAGCGATGCTCCTCCACGGCCGCTTCCAGATCGCGGTTCGTGGCGACGATCAGGCGCACGTCGAAGGGGACTTCCTCGTTTCCGCCGACCGGCCGTACGGCGCGCGTCTGGAGCGCGCGCAGGAACTTCGGCTGGAGCGCCAGGGGGAGCTCGCCGATCTCGTCGAGGAACAACGTGCCGCTCGACGCCTGGAGGAGGAGACCCTTGCGCGTCGCGTGGGCGTCCGTGAAGGCGCCGCGTACGTGGCCGAAGAGCTCGCTCTCCAGCAGCGGCTCGGGGAGCGCGGCGCAGTTCACCACGACGAACGGACCGGCCTTGCGCCGCCCGCGGTCGTGGAGCGCTCGGGCGACGAGCTCCTTGCCCGTACCCGTCTCGCCCGTGATCAGCACGGAGGCGTTGGAGTCCACGATCCGATCGAGCAGATCGTAGAGCCGTCGCATCGCCGGGCTGGTGCCGAGCAGCGCCCCGAAACGCCGGGCCTCTTCGACCGCACGGCGGAGCCGCTGTACCTCGTCGCGGAGCGAGCGGTGCTGGATCGCGCGGCCGAGCGCGAGCGCGAGGGCGTCCACCTCGAGCGGCTTGGTCACGAAGTCGTACGCGCCGCCCCGGATCGCCGCCACGGCGGTCTCGATGCTCCCGAACGCGGTGATGACGATCACCGGCACGTCGGGCTGCGCGGCGACGATCCGCCCGCACAGCTCGAGCCCGTCCATGCCCGGCATGTTGAGGTCGGTCACCACGGCGTCGAACTCTCCCGGGGCGAGCGCCTCGAGGCCCGCGGCCGCCGACGTCCGCGCGCTCACCGCGAAGCCGAGCTCGCCGAGATCCGAGACGAGCATGTCACACATGCTCGCATCGTCGTCGACGACCAGCACGCGTCCCGTCACGAGGCGGCCTCCACCGTCCCCGGCTCGGCGGCGGCGAGGTAGATCGAGACACCCGTCCCCTTTCCCACTTCGCTCTGGACGTCGATCCAGCCGCCGTGATCGGACACGATCCCGTGTGCGACGGACAGCCCGAGCCCGGTCCCTTCTCCGACTCCCTTGGTCGTGAAGAACGGTTCGAAGATGTGCGGCAGGTCTGCTGCGGCGATGCCCTCGCCCTGATCGTCGATGCGGATGCGGAGGTACGGACGCGTCGAGCCGCCGGGTCCGTCCACCGGACTGAGGGCCTCGCAGGCCTCGATCGAGACCAGCAGGCGGCCGCCGTGGGGCATCGCCTGGATGCCGTTCATGATGACGTTGGCGAGCGCCTGCTGCACCTGATTCTGATCGACGCGTGCGAACCACTCCCCGTCCGGCGCCGTGAGCTCGACCGTCACGCGATGCTTCTGGGCGAGCGGCGCAAGCAGATCGATCGTCCGGGCCGTGAGCGTGCGCAGGTTGGCGAGGCCGAGCTTGGGTCCATGTCGCCGGGAGAAATCCAGGAGCTGGCGGATGACGACGACCATGCGGGCGGCCTGCTCCTGGATGAGACGCGCGTACTCGATCGCCGGCCCCCCGGCACCCTCCGTCGCGACGATCTTGCCGGCCCGGTTGGAGATCACGTTGAGCGGCGTCCCGAGCTCGTGCGCAACGCCCGCCGCGAGCCGGCCGACGGTCGTCAGGCGATCCGTGTGACGAAGCTGGTCCAGGGTCGCGATGCGCGCCTCGGTCTCGGCGGCCAGCCGCTCCCGGGTCGCGGCGAGGCGGTCGCTCATGACGTCGAGCTCCGCGGCGAGATCCCCGATCTCGTCGTGTTGTCGCACCCGCACCCGGCCCGTGAGGTCCCCGGCACCGATGGCTCGCGCCCGGTCCCGCAGCTGCGCCATCGGCCGGCCGACGAGCCAGTAGCCGAGCCCCATCGCGATGAAGCCGCACATGGCGGCGACGAGGGCGGTGGCGAGCGCGATGTGCCGCCGGTTCATGTTGAGGTAGCGGTGCTCGGCCTGCAGGGACTCGACCACTTCGATGACGGCCGGCCGGGCTCCGGGAATCGACATCGGCACGTAGATGCGGCGGACCCACTCGCCACCCGTCGTCTGACGCAGGGTGATCACGTTGCGGTGCTTGAGCGCCTGAATATCGGTCGCGGAGACCGTGGCTGGTGGATGCGCCTTCAGGTCCTCGAGAGAGTGCCAGTGCAGACGGACCACGTCCGGCCCGTGACGGTCGATGAGCCCCAGGATCTCCCTCGCCCGCGCCTCGCCGTCCGTCGCCCAGATCGCCTCGAGCGCGGCGGCGGCCCCGCGGCCGAACTTCACATCCTTGGCGAGGTCGGCGTCCAGGATGACGATCTCGCGGCTGATCTGCACGTACGCGTACCCGGCCATGACGGCCACCACGCCCACGAGGAGCGCGAGGGTCAGCTTGCGCGCGAGCTTCATCGTCCGTCTCCCGGGCGCGGCCGCCCGGGTGAGACCACCCGCGTCGCTTCTATCGCCCCGTCCGCCGGAGAATCAACGACCGACGTCCGATCCCCGGGCGAGAGAGGCTCGCCCGGTGGCGAGCAGGCTCAGACGCCGCCGGGCCAGAGGGCGTAGCGGTCGGCTCCCGGCGGCTTCGGCCGCGGTGCTCCCTCGCCGGCAGCCAGGCAACGCATCGGACATTTGTCTCCTCTTCTTTCACGAACGACTCGGCACCCTCCCACCCCGCTGCGTCCCTCGTGAGCCGCGGTGCAACCCCCGTGCCTCCGCCACGCCCGTGGCACGCGCCCGTCGAGCCCCGGAACGCGGCAGCGATCGAGCCGGGCTGACGGCCGGCTTCGGGTCGTCGTGCGCCAACGGGTCACTCTGACATCGGCCGCAAACCGCCGTGCGGGTCGGTTCCTCGTGACGCCCGGTCGAACTGCGCCTCGGCCCCTACCTCGCATGCCTCCTCGTCGAACGGCCTGTGCTTGAAGGCACGGCGGGCGGCCTTGGCGTGGCACTTGACGATCGGCACGCCGAGCCTGGCGAGTTTCCTCATCGCCGCATCCTCGCACTTGAGCGCCGGCGGCAGCGGTGTCGTGCTGGTGGTGCTGGAGGTGGTGGTCGGTGTCAGGGTCGAGGAGGTGGTGCTCGCACCGGCCGGCAACACGACCACCGAGCCGGTCATGCCGAAGGAGACGTGCACGGTGCAGATGTACGGGAACGTCCCCGGGACAATTGCCGGGAGAACGAGAACGGCGTCGAGTGAACGACAGAGTCCCACGTCTCAGGGGCGTCAAAGCGCGTCGTCGAGTGCGTGCCCGAGCGCTCACCTGCAGGTCAGGCCGACGTCGGGCGAATGCCCGAATGCTCTACTCCGGGTACCCCGCGAGGCTCGCCGCCGTGTCCAGCATCGGCTGCTGGTTGACGGTGATGAACCCGTGGCTCGAGCGGTCCAGATCCTGGATCAGCAGGATGACGGCTCCGAGCAGCACCGCCATGACGACGACCGGCAGCCGCGAGCGGCTCGCCTGCAGGCCGCGGTCATAACCGATGAAGGCGGCGGCGATCAGCGCGATGCCGTACAGCGCCAGGAACACGATGTTCGGCACCCGGTTGCGCGCCGCCGTCAGGCGCTTTTCCTGGTT
>VBKJ01000180.1 GCA_005879795.1 Deltaproteobacteria bacterium | reverse complement strand
TCATCCGCACCACCGACGCCTATCACGTGCGCTACGTGCAGAGGATCCTGGCCCGGGTGCACGCGCGCGGCGACGTCTACTTCGGCAGCTACCGCGGCCTCTACTGCTTCGGCTGCGAGCGCTTCTACCAGGAGCGCGAGCTGGTGGACGGCGTCTGCCCCGACCACCGCGTGGCGCCCACGGAGATCGCCGAGGAGAACTACTTCTTTCGCATGGGCGCCTACCAGGCGCGGCTGCAGGAGGCGCTCGAGGCCGAGCCCGACCTGATCGTCCCCGGCGGGTACCGCCGGGAGGTCCTGGCGCTCCTGCGCGAGCCGATCGGCGATCTCTGCATCTCGCGGCCGAAGAGCCGCCTCGCCTGGGGGATCGAGCTCCCCTTCGACGACCGCTACGTCACCTACGTCTGGTTCGACGCGTTGCTCAACTACGTGAGCGCGCTCGAGCACCGCGGCCGCCTGGAGCTCTGGCCGACGGCGCACCACCTGATCGGGAAGGACATCCTGAAGGCCCACGCCGTCTTCTGGCCGACCATGCTGATGGCGGCCGGGCTGCCGCTCTACCGCCGTCTCTGCGTCCACGGCCACTGGCAGATGCAGGCCGGCAAGATGTCGAAGAGCCTCGGCAACGTGGTGCGCCCGCTCGCCGTGAAGGCACGCTACGGGATGGACGCGTTCCGCTACTACCTGCTGCGCGACATGGCCTTCGGTCAGGACGCGGAGTTCAGCGAGGCGGCGCTGGTGACGCGCTTGAACGCCGACCTCGCCAACGGGCTCGGCAACCTGGCAAGCCGCGTGCTCGCCATGCAGCAGCGCTACTTCGGGGGCGCGCTCCAGCCGCGTGCGCCCGAGCCGGCCGACGAGGCCCTCGCCGCCGCGTTCGCGACGGCGCGGCGGGAGGTCGAGTCGCACACCGCCGAGCTCGCCTTCCACCGCGCGCTCGAGGCGCTCTGGCGCGCGCTCGACCAGGCGAACAAGTACGTGGTCGAGACGGCGCCCTTCACGCTCGCCAGGGACCCCGCGCGGCGGCCGCGCGTGGGCGCCATCCTCCACGAGCTGTGCGAGGGGTTGCGGGTGACGGCGCAGCTCCTCGAGCCGTTCATGCCCGAGACCGCCACCCGCCTGGCGACGCTGCTCGGCCTGCCGGCGGCGCGCTGCGCCGAGCTCGACCTCCCCTGGGGCCAGGCGTTCCCCGGCGGCCATCGTACGGCCCCGCCCGAGCCGCTCTTCCCGCGCGTCGACGCGGTGCCCGAGTGAGCGACGCGGCGGCGCTGGTCGACTCGCACTGCCACGTCGCGGAGCCGGAGTTCGACGCCGACCGCGACGCGGTCCTGGCGCGCGCGGCGGCGAGCGGGGTGTCGACGCTCGTCTGCGTCGGCGCCACGGGGCCGGTGGAGGCGAACGAGCGCGCGCTCGCGCTCGCCGGGCGGCGCGCGCCGGTCGAGATCGTGGCCACGGTCGGCGTCCATCCGCACCACGCGAGCACGGCGGACGACGCGGCGTTCGCGCTCCTCGAGCGGCTCGCGCGCGCGCCGGGCGTGGTCGCGATCGGCGAGACCGGGCTCGACTTCCACTACGACTTCTCGCCGCGGGCGGCGCAGCGCGCGGCCTTCGCGCGCACCGTCGCGCTCGCCCGCGCCGTCGGCCTGCCGCTGGTCGTGCACGTGCGCGAGGCGCACGTCGAGGCGGCCGAGCTCCTGCGCGCCGAGGGCGCCGCGGCGGTGGGCGGCGTCATCCACTGCTTCACCGGCGGGCGCGACGACGCGCGGCGCTACCTGGACCTCGGCTTCCACGTCTCGGTGGCGGGCATCGTCACCTTCAAGAACGCCGACGCGCTGCGCGCCGCTGTGCGCGTCGTGCCCGGCGACCGCCTCCTGGTCGAGACCGACGCGCCCTACCTCGCGCCCGTGCCGCACCGCGGGCGGCGCAACGAGCCCGCGCATGTGCGCCTGGTGGCCCAGGCGGTCGCGGCGGTGCGCGGCGAGTCCCTCGCCGCGGTGGCGGAGGCGACCTCGACGAACGCGCGGCGGCTCTTCCGGCTCGTGCGCTCGGTTCAGTAGGTGGGGCGGCCGGGCCCCCTGCCACCACCCGGCCACGTGAACTCGTACTCGACCAGGAGCTTCAGGATCACCGGGTCGCTCGCGCGCGTCAAGCCGAAGCCCGGCCCGGCGGCGAACCTGAGCCCGCGCGCGAGCCGGCCGTAGAGCACGGGGAACACGTAGTGCTCCTGCGCGCGTGAGGCGTCCGGCCGGCGGATCTGCCCGAGCGCGCCGAAGAACTCGATGCCCGGGACGAGGTTCCGCGACAGCCGGTAGTACACGCGCGCTCCGTAGTTGAACTCGAGCGTCCGGCGCTCCGCGCTCACGGTGGGCAGCTCGAAGCTCGGGTTCAGATCGACGGAGAACCGTCCGATGTCGCGCGACACGATGGGCCGGAACTCCAGCTCCAGCTCCGACTCGCCCCGGTGGGGCACCTCCGCTTCCAGATACCAGCCGAGGTCGAGAGCGTAGCGTCCCTTCTCGAAGAAGGCGCCCCGCGCGCGGAAGCGCGACCCCGCGTACTCCAGCTCGTCGCCGTTCTCCCGCGCGAGGTCGGTGTAAGCCGCCACGTCGATCTTGTCGGTGAGGCCATAGTTGTACTCGACGGTGGTGCGCAGAAGCCGGTGGCGGCGCGGCTCCTCGCCTTCCACCTCCTCTTCGTTCGGGCGGCGGCCGTTGGCGACCAGGGTGGTCAGGCTCTCCACCTCGTGCAGCCCCTGCCCCTCGGTGGTCGCCGGGTAGACTTCGAGCTCGAAGAAGTTGAGGGCCAGCGCCGGCGCGGGCGGGGACAGCAGGGCGACGACCGTGACGATAATCGATGCGGCTGGCGCGCGGGAAGGCACGGGAGCGAGCGGCGTCAGGCCGCCGAGCACGCCGGGCTCCGCTCGGCCGCGCCCCGCGCCGCCACGTCGGCACGGTGCAGCGCCCAGCCCATGGCGGGCAGGTAGGTCGCGAAGGCGAGCACCTCGAGGAGCGAGGGACGGGAGCGGTACCCGACAAGCGCGCCGAGCAGCGCGCCGAGCAGGCTGTCGTCGCGCAAGAGCCAGGCCGTGTTCCAGACCTGCGGCTTGATCGGCGAGAGGTAGCCGAGGCCGATCAGCTTGTTCACCCCCGCGGTGAGGAGGCCGGCCGCCACCAGCAGGAGGAGGATGCCGGTCACGCGGAAGAAGGTGTGCAGGTTCAGGAACGCGAAGCCGCGGAAGAAGAGCCACGCGGTGCCCGCCGCGAGCCCGGCTCCGGCGACGCCCGCGGCGAGGAGCGCCGGGGCGCCCACGTCGCCGCGCTGCACGACCACGCCCCACAGGAAGAGCACGGCCTCCACGCCCTCGCGGAAGACGGCGGCGAAGGCGATGGCGGCGAGCCCGAGCAGCCGCCCGGTGGCGAGCGCGCGGTCCGCCCGGCGCCGGAGGTCGCCGCCGATCTGGCGCGCGTTCCGATGCATCCACACCACCATCCAGCTGAGCACGCCCACGGCGAGCAGCAGGACGCCCACCTGCAGCAGCTCCTGCGCGTCGGGGCCGAGGCGGGCGGCCGCCCCGTTCGACACGAGCCCCATCGCGACCGCAGCGACCACCGCCCCGAGCGCACCCGCCCACACGTAGCGCATGCCCGCGCGCTCGCCGCTGCGCGCCAGATACGTGAGCAGGATACCGACGACGAGCGCCGCCTCGAGTGACTCGCGCCACATGATGAGCAGCGTCTCGATCACCGCCGCCTCACTTCACCACCAGCGCGCCGCGCCGCTCCTGGTGGAAGTCGTCGAAGAACTCGTAGCGTCCGGGCGAGAGCCCCGAGACGTAGACCGCGACCGTCCGCCCCGGCGGCACGACGCGCTCGCGGTTCAGCTCGAAGCTCTCGAACTCGATCGCGGCCGCGGTCTGGTTCGTGACCTCGAGGCGCAGGCGCTCGCCCGCCGCCGCCTCGATCTCGGGGGGCGCGAAGCCCTGCTCGGCGACGGCCAGCGGGATGGACCGTTCCTCGGCCCGCGCCGTCGCGGCTAGCGCGAGGAGGAGGCCCACCGCGGCAGCTGTCGGGACGAGCAGGCGACGGGGCCCGGACACGGACCGAGCTTAGTTGAAAACGGCTTTCAATTTCAAGTCCTGCCCCCGGGGCGGGGGAACCGGCGCGAATCCGCCGTGGTCACCCTCCGCGTCGAGCCGAGGCCACCCGCGACGTGCGCCCCGGCCGTCTACGGAGGCACCTCACGCTGTGCGGAGTGCGCACCCTTCGGGATGTGTGCCCGCCTCGCCGTTTGGCGTCGTCACGACCAGGGCGAGCAACAGCCAAGGGAACGTCAGCGCCGGCATCAGACCCGGTGCACACCGTGCTCGAGGCGGGAGGAGCGCCGGCGGCCTTCGCGGCACTCGGCGCAGATGCCGTAGAGCTCCATGCGGTGGCGCCCCACCACGAAGCCGAGGAAGCGCCCGATACGGTCCTGCAGGCGCTCCAGCTCCTGGCTCGCGAACTCGACGATCTTGCCGCAGCGCTCGCAGATGATGTGGTCGTGGTGCTGGCTCTCGGCCTCGACCGGCTCGAAGCGCGCCTGGCCGTCGTCGAAGTGACGCTCGGCGGCGAGGCCGACCTCCTTGAGCAGCTTGAGCGTGCGGTAGACGGTGGCGTAGCCGACGCGCGGGTTCACCTTCTTGACCGCCGTGTAGAGCTCCTCGATCGAGAGGTGCTCCTCGGCGCCGAAGAACACGCGCGCGATGTCGTCCCGCTGCGAGGTCGACTTGAGGCCCCGCTCGCGCAGCGCCTGCTCGAACCGCCGCATCCGCGCGCGCACCGGCATGGCGGCGGCGCTCAGCCGGCGGCGCGCGCGCGACGCTCGAGCAGTCGCCGGGCGGCCGGCGTCAGGTAGACGGTCTCCACGTCGCGGCCCGCGAGCGCGTCCGCCAGCGCCTGGACCCGCTCGGCGGCGGGCAGGTTGCGGTCGAGGAAGATGACGTCGTCCCCCCGCACCCGGCAGGCGCCGCTGCGCACGCGGTAGCCGATCTCGCGCAGCAGGACCTCCTCGCGCACCTTCATGCCGAGGCGGCGGGCCACCTCCTTGAGCTCCTCGCACAGGGCCTCGTCGCGGCGGCTCATCGCGGTCCCTCTTAACGGACCGCCGGCCGTTTGCAAAGGCCGCCTTGCGTCCGCGCGCGCGCCGGTGTTAGAGGCGGTCAGGGGCGTCCGCCATGATCAAGACCATCCTGGTCGCGCTCGACGGCTCCGAGCACGCAGACGCCGCCCTCCGGTACGCCCTCTGGCTCGCCGAGCGCGTGCGCGCCACGGTCCTCGGCCTGCACGTCATCGACGTGGTCTCGATCGAGGGCTCCTTCCTGCACGACATCTCCGGCTCGCTCGGCTTCGAACCCTACCTCGACTTCTCCGCCAAGATGCGCGAGGCGCTGCGCGAGCGCGGCCGGTTGCTGCTGGAGACGTTCACCAAGCGCTGCGCCGAGCGCGGCGTGCCCTGCGACACCACGCTCGCCACCGGCATCGTCGCCAACGAGATCTGCGACCAGGCTCGGGTTGCGGATCTGGTGGTGATCGGTCACCGGGGCGTGAACGAGCAGTTCTCGACCGGGCTGCTCGGCTCGACCACGGAGTCGGTGACCCGCAAATCGCCGAAGCCCGTGTTCGTGTCGCCCATGCGCTTCAAGGAGATCGGCCGCCCGCTCCTCGCCTACGACGGCTCGCAGCGCGCGAGCGCCGCCATGCACGCCGCCGCCGAGGTGACGAGCGCGCTCTCCCTGCCACTCACGGTCATCCACGTCGGGCGCGAGGAGGCGGCCGACGGGACGCGCGTGCTCGACGAGGCGCGCCGCTACCTCCACTCGTACGGGATCGCCCTCACCTGCGAGACGATCACCGGCCATCCGCACCAGCGCATCGTCGACGTCATCCGCGAGCACGGCCACGACCTGCTGTTCATCGGCGCCTACGGGCACTCGCGCATCATCGAGATGGTGCTCGGCAGCACGACGGAGTTCGTGCTGCGCAACAGCCCCTGCCCGGTGTTCCTGGCGCGCTGAGGGGAGGGTTCAGGTCCCGCTGCCGCCCTGGCTCGAATCGGACGGCGGCTGGCCGTCGCTGCCGGGGCGGAGGCGGGCTATGCGCGCCTCGAGGGCGCGGATGCTGCGCTCGATGCGGCGCATCTCCTTCTGGAAGGCGGGGAGCGTGGTCACGCGCTCGACCGAGCGGCGCACGGTCTCGTCCACCAGCTGCTGGAGCTGGCCGAGGCGCTCCCCCACCTGCACCAGCTCCTGCATCCGGCGCCCGGCGCGCTCCGGCACCGAGCGGATCGCCTCCATGCCGCGGTCGACGGTGGCGCTCAGGTTGTGCAGCGCCGCCTCGCCGTGCTGGATGATCTCGCGCAGGACACGCAGCGAGAGGAGGCCGCTCTTCCGCCGCTCCTCCTCGAGGATGATCTGCGCGAAGGTGACGGCGGTCAGGTCCTCCCCGGTGTCGTTCTCGAGGATCTTCACGTCCTCGCCGGCCTTCACCCAGCGGCCGATCTCGTCGAGCGTCACGTAGCGGCTCTCGCTCGTGTCGTAGAGCTTGCGGTTGCCGTAGCGCTTGACCAGGCGGCTCATCACTCCCTCGTCACTCCCTTCGGGGGGTATCACAGCTTCGCGCGCAGGTACAAGCTTAATCGATCGAACGCGCATTGACGGGCGCGGAGCCCGCGCGGTATGGCCTCGAAAGATGGAGGGGTATCTCGCCGCCGCGGTGCAGATGGCCTCCGGCGCCGACCGCGCCGCGAACCTGGCGCGGGCGGAGGCGCTCGTGCGCGAGGCTGCGGGGCGCGGGGCGCGCCTCGTGGTCCTGCCCGAGGTGTTCGCCTGGCGCGGCCCGCGCCCCGAGGAGGCGGCGGTCGCGGAGCCGATCCCCGGGCCCCTCACCGAGCGCCTGGCGGCGCTCGCCCGCGCCCTCGCGATCCATCTCTGTGCGGGCTCCCTGCTCGAGCGCGCGGCCGGCGAGCCGCGCGCCTACAACACGAGCTGCCTCTTCGACCCGCGCGGCGAGCTCGTCGCGCGCTATCGCAAGCTGCACCTCTTCGACGTCGAGCTCGCGGGGCGCGTGTCGGTGCGCGAGTCGGCGACGCGCGCGCCCGGGGCCGAGGCGGTCACGGTGCCGACCGAGCTCGGCACGCTCGGGCTCTCGGTCTGCTACGACCTGCGCTTTCCGGAGCTCTACCGCCGCCTGGTGCGCGCGGGCGCCGAGGTGCTGCTCGTCCCCTCGGCCTTCACCTTCCCGACCGGCGCGGCGCACTGGGAGGTCCTCTGCCGCGCGCGGGCGATCGAGAACCAGTGCTACCTGGTTGCCCCCGACCAGACCGGCACGAGCCCGCACGGCTTCGCCGACTGGGGCGAGTCGCTGATCGTCGACCCCTGGGGCCGCGTGCTCGCACGCGCCGCCGACGGCGAGGGCGTGGTCATGGCCGAGATCGACCGCGCCTACCTGGCACGGGTGCGGCGCGAGCTCCCCGCCCTCGCCCACGTGCGGCTCGGGGGGTGAGCGGCCTGCCGCCGGCGGCCACCTACGCCCGCATCCCCGGCTTCGCCCGCGCCATGAGAAAGCCGCGCGCCATCTCCGCCACCACCTCCTGCACGGCGGCGAGCGGGTCGCGCGCGTCGCGGATCGGCCGGCCGAGCACGAGGTAGTCGGCGCCGAGGCGCATCGCCTCCTCGGGCGTCATGCTGCGCTTCTGATCGTCCGGCTCCGCGGGCGCATCGCGCCGCGCCGGCCGCACGCCCGGGGTGACTATCAGGAAGCCGCGCCCGCACTCGCGCCGGATGCGCGCGATCTCGAGCGGGGAGGCGACCACGCCGTCCATGCCTGCCTTGCGCGCCAGGCGGGCGAGGCGCACCACCTGGTGCTCGACCTCGTCGGCCACGCCGACGCGCCGGAGGTCGCTCTTGCCGAGGCTCGTCAGCACCGTGACCGCCAGGATCTTCGGCCGCCGGATGCCCTCGCGGCGGCAGACACGCGTCACCTCGGCGTGCGTGCGCTCCATCATGTCGAAGCTGCCCGAGGCGTGGAGATCGAAGAAGCGGACGCCGAGCCGCGCCGCCTCGATGCCGGCGCGCGCCACGGTGTGCGGGATGTCGTGGAACTTGAGGTCCAGGAAGACGTCCACCCCGTAGCGGTGGATCATGCGCACGACCTCGGGGCCCGAGTGGAGGAAGAGCTGCTTCCCGACCTTGAAGACGCCGACGTCCTTGGCGAGGAGCGTGACCAGGCGCTCGGCCTCGGCGAAGGTCTCGACGTCGAGAGCGAAGATCAGCCGGTGGCGGATGCTGTCGGGCCGGGGCGGGAGGAAGGGCCAGCGACTGCTCACCGCGGCCCCACCAGCGCCGCCGCGCGCGCGGCCGCCTCCGCGACCGGCACCTCGGTCGCCTCCTGCTCGCTGCGCCGCTTCAGCTCGACCGCGCCGCGCGCGAGCGCGCGCGGGCCGACCGTCAGCCGCACGGGGAGACCGATCAGGTCGGCGTCCTTGAACTTGACCCCCGGCCGCTCGTCGCGGTCGTCGAGGAGCGTGTCGACGCCCGCCGCCTCCAGCTCGGCGGCGAGCCGCGCGGCGGTCTCGCCGAGCGCACCGTCGCGGGCGCCCACCGGCACGACCAGCGCGCCGTAGGGCGCGAGCGGGGCGGGCCAGACGATGCCCGCGTCGTCGTGGTGCTGCTCGACCGCGGCAGCGACCGTGCGGGTGATGCCGATGCCGTAGCAGCCCATCTCGATCGGCCGCTGCGCGCCACTCGCGTCGAGGAAGGTGGCGCCCATCGTCTCGCTGTACTTCGTGCCGAGCAGGAAGACCTGCCCCACCTCGATGCCTCGGTGCTCGGCGAAGGTGCCGCCCCCACAGCGCGGGCAGCGGTCGCCGCCGCGCGCCTGCCGCAGGTCGGCGAAGGCGAGAGGCGGCACGTCTCGCGCGAGGTCCAGGTTGACGACGTGCTGGTCGGCGCGGTTGGCCCCGCTCACCGCGCCGCGCATGCCGCGCAGCGAGGCGTCGGCGAGGATGCGCACGCCGAGCCCGACCGGGCCCGCGAAGCCGACCGGCGCCCCGGTCGCTCGCGTGACCGTGTCCTCGTCGGCGAGCGCCACCGGCCCGCCGCCGAGCGCCGCCTGCAGCTTCGTCTCCGAGACCTCGTGGTCGCCGCGCACCAGGACCGCGACCGTCGCGTCCCCGGCCGTCCGGTAGAGCAGCGTCTTCACGAAGCGCTCGGGCGGCAGCCCGAGGAAAGCGCTCACCTCCTCCACGGTCCGCCTGCCGGGCGTCGCGACGCGCTCGAGCGGCCCGCCGGCGCCGCCGGCCGGAGCGGCGAGCGGGCGCACCTCCGCCTTCTCGACGTTGGCCGCGTAGCCGCAGCGGTCGCAGGAAACGATCGCGTCCTCGCCCGCGGAGGCCAGCACCTGGAACTCGTGCGACAGCGAGCCACCGATGGCGCCCGTGCCCGCCTCGACCGGGCGGAACGTGAGGCCGCAGCGTGCGAAGATGCGCCCGTAGGTGTCGAACATGTTCCCGTACTCGCGCCGCGCGTCCTCCACGTCGGCGTGGAACGAGTACGCGTCCTTCATGATGAACTCGCGCCCGCGCATGAGGCCGAAGCGCGGCCGGACCTCGTCCCGGAACTTCACCTGGATCTGGTAGAGGTTCTTCGGGAGATCGCGGTAGGAGCGGACCTCTCGCCGGACGAGATCGGTCACCACCTCCTCGTGGGTCGGGCCGAAGCAGAAGTCGCGGTCGTAGCGGTCCTTGAGCCGCAGGAGCTCGCGCCCGTACTGCTCCCAGCGGCCGCTCTCCCGCCAGAGCTCGGCCGGGATGACCGCCGGCATCAGGATCTCCT
>VBKJ01000179.1 GCA_005879795.1 Deltaproteobacteria bacterium | reverse complement strand
CGCCGAGCATCGTGGCGCCGCTCATCGCGTCGTTGAAGATGGTGACGTCGCCGCCCTTGTTGCACTCGAGGCGCTCGGCGTGGCTGAAGGTGCCGTCGCCGCCCGCGCTGCAGAAGCTCGACCCATGATCGTCCCCCGTGGCCCAGTTACGAGAGACCTGATCCGAGTAGGTGCAGGAGGAGGTATTGGCGTCGAAGGCGCGCGAGATGCTGTCGCCGGAGACGCTGACGGAGTCGGCCAGGATCACTGCGCCCGCCGGGAGCGCGCAGATGAAGATGAAACCCAGGGCTGCCACACGGGCGCGGCATCGAGCCATCTCGAACCTCCTCCGGGTGCCCGGCTCGCTGACTCGTAGTACTCGGCTCGCTCGCTCGTCAATGGTCTTCTGCCCGGACCCGCTTAAGTGTCGAGCCCGCGGGGAGGAGGGGCGAGCGGACGCCCGCCGACGAGCACGTCCGCCCCGCGCTCACAATGGCGAAGGGGTGTTCTTCGTCCTCGCTTCGGTTGTGGGCGCGTGCTTACTCTATCGAGCCGTGACCGGAGGCGAGCCGGACTGGAAGTGGGAGAGAGCGGTGACACGGCGTCACACGGGACACTGAGTCACTACCCGTTGGCCCCAGGCCTGGCTTCCCGCAGTCTCCTCCGCGGCGTCAGCCCCCGCCGCGCGAGGCGGGCCCGGTGTCCGTTGCGGCGCGAGGCGGCTCTCGCCACGAAGTCGAGGCGACACGTCGACGCGCGCGAGGCGACCCGGCGCGCCGATGCCGCCTGCCCGCCCAGCCCCCCGTGCACGCGGCCAGCTACCGTCGGGGATCGGTCTCGGCTGGTTGCTCCGCGCCGCCGTCCGCGGGTCGGGCGGCGCCCGGGACCTTTGCCGCGGCGAAGGCCTGCGTCTCCGGGTCGGCGGCGTCCTTGACGAGCTCGGCGTAGATCGCCCGCGCCTGGTCGGTGTGGCCGGCGGCCTCGTCGAGCCGCGCGGCGCCGAGTAGCGCATCGTTGCGATACGGGCCGGGCAGCGCGCCGGCCTGGGTGTAGGCCTCGAGCGCACCCGGCGTGTCGCCGCTCGCCTCCCTGGCGCGGGCGAGCCCCACCTGAGCCTCCTGGCGCAGGTAGTCGGTGTCGACCGCGCGGGCGAGGTACTCGCCGTACGCGGTGGCGGCGGCGGCCTGATCCCCCTGCCGCGCGAACGCGTGGGCGCGGTAGAGAGCGGCGAGGCGGCCGAAGGGCGCCTGCGGGTAGCGCTGGACGACGTAGGCGAAGTCCTGGGCGGCGTCCTGGAACTTGCCCTCGGTGAAGCGCCCCTGCGCGGCGCGGAAGGCAACCGCGGCGGCCTCGTTGCGCGAGGCACGCCAGCGGCCGACGGCCAGGCTGGCGACCAGGGCCACGACGGCCACCGCGAGGAGGCCGTACACCACCGGCAGGTGCTCGCGGGCCCAGGTGAGCGCCTGCCCGGTCAGCGTCTCGAACTCGTCGGGCTTGCGGAGGTCCTTGCGGCGAATCTTGAGCCGCCTGGCGTGCCGGGGCATGCGCGCTCTGCCCCGCCCCTACATCTTGTACTTGAAGTCGTCGGGCGACATCTTCTCGAGGATCTCGGCCCACTTGTCGCGCGAGATGTTGGAGAGGTCCTGGTCCTTCCCCTCCTCCATCTGCTGGAGCACGCTCGAGGCTTCGAGGACCTTCTTGGCGACGTAGATCGGGCTCTTGGTGCGCAGCGCGAGGCTGATCGCATCCGACGGGCGCGCGTCGATGGTGACCTGGCGGCCGTCGACGCGCAGGTAGATCAGCGCGAAGTAGGTGTTGTCCTTGAGGTCGGTCACCTCGACCCACTCGACCGCCGCGCCGACCTCGCCGATCACGCTGCGCAGCAGGTCGTGGGTCATCGGGCGCGCCATCTTGATGCCCTCGAGCTCGGTCGCCATCGCGGTCGCTTCGAGGAGCCCGATCCAGATGGGCAGGTTCAGCTTGTTGTCGGGGTCGCGGAGGATGACGATCGGCGTCTTGGTGACCGGATCGAGGGTCAGGCCCCCCACCGTCATCAGGATGAAGTCCTCGCGGTTCATCGCGTCCCCCATCGCCTCCGCATTGTGAAGCAGCGCTCCCCGGCCGTCAATCACACCGCCACGAGGCGATCGATCACGCGGTAGAGCTGGTTCAGGTTGCGGCACTCCTCGACCAGGGTGCAGTAGGGGGCGTACCGGTCCATCTCGCTGTCGCCGAACCCCCAGGTCATCTTGTTCTCGGGGTTGAGCCAGATGACCTGCTTGGCGCGCTGCTGCACGTCCCTGAGCACCCAGTCGTGCGGCAGGTTGTAGTTGTTGCGCCCGTCGCCCAGGATGATGACCGTGGTGCGCTTGTTCACCGCGGGCAGGAAGTCCCGGTGGAAGGCCTTGAAGGCGCGCCCGAAGTCCGAGTGGGCGTAGACGTTGATGACGTTGCCGTGGAGCGCCGCGCCGATCGCGTCGTTGATGTCGCGTTCCTGGAAGAGGCGCGTGATCTCACCCACCTCGGCGACGAAGATGAAGCTGCGCACCTTCGAGTAGAGGTCCTGGAGCGAGTAGACGAACTGGAGCATGAAGCGCGACACGTTGCGCACCGAGTCGGAGACGTCGCACAGCACCATCACCTGCGGCTTCTCCTTGCGCCGGCGGTCGAAGACGATGCGGAAGGGGACGCCGCCGTACTGGAGGTTCTTGCGCAGCGTGTCGTTCGAGTCGAACTTCCCCCGGCGAGCCCGCTTGCGCCGGATCGACACCACGTTGCGCAGGCGCCGGGCGAGCTTGGTGACCGCCTCCTGCATGCGGCGGATCTCCTCCTCGGAGAGGTAGTAGAAGCTCTTCTCCGCCAGCGCCTGCAGGCGCTGGCGGTCGCCGCGCGTCACGTCCTGGCGTTGGAGCTCGCCACGCACCAGGCGCTTCACCATGTCGGCCAGGTCCTGGAGCCGGCGGTCGAGATACGCTTCCAGGCGCCGCGCGTCGGCGGCTGAGAGCCCGGCGAGCAGCTCCTTCAGGCGCGCCAGCTCGAGCGACAGCCCCGAGAGCCCGAGGGCCTGCGCGACCGCGTGCGCGAAGCGGCCCTCCTGGAACCCGTGCTGGATGTCGGAAAGGCCCGCCTGCTCCGCGGCTTCGCGCAGCAGCTTCTCGAGCCGCCCCGCGTCGGCCTCGAGGAGCGCGCGGGCGAGGGGCGAGAGCTCGGCGCCCGCCTCCTCCAGGCGCTGCTTCAGCTGGTCGAGGAAGCGTTGGAAGTCCTCCTCGCTCATCTCGAGCGCGCCCGCGGTCGCGGCCGTGAGCTCCTTGATCGCGTCGGCCAGGCCAGAGAAGAAGAGGTCGAAGAGGGTCTCGAAGGTGGGCAGGTCGACGCCCCGCTTCACCGTGGTGGCGCGCAGCGCGGCACGCACCGTGCCGCGGTCGGGCAGCCCCACCACGTCGAGCGCTCGCAGCATGTCCATGCTCTCGGCAAGCGAGACGCGGACGCCGTTCTGGCGCAGCAGGTTCGTGAACTCGACGAGCTTCGCGTCCATGGACGGCGTACGCTAGTGCAGCACGTCCTTGTCGCTCTGCACGCGGGGGGCCTTCAGCTTCGCCCGCTGCAGCTCCACGTACTCCTTGAGCTCCTGCTGCGCCTTGCGGATGTCACCCTCGTACTTGAGGATGGTGGCGAGCGTCTCGGAGACCAGCTGCTCATCGAGCGTCTGCAGGTTGAGCAGCGTGAGCGCGCGCGCCCAGTCGAGCGTCTCGCTGATGCTCGGGGCCTTCTTCAGATCGAGCTTGCGGATGCGGTGCACGACCGCGACCACGTCCGCCGCCAGGCGTTCGGAGACCCCCGGGACCTTGAGGCGGACGATCTCGAGCTCCTGCGCCCGCTCCGGGAAGTCGATGAAGAGATGCAGGCAGCGGCGCTTGAGCGCGTCCGACATCTCACGCGCGTTGTTGCTGGTCAGGACGACGAGGGGGACGTGCCGCGCCTTCATCGTGCCGAGCTCGGGCACGCTCACCTGGAAGTCGGACAGCACCTCGAGGAGGAAGGCCTCGAACTCGGTGTCCGACTTGTCGATCTCGTCGATGAGCAGCACGCAGGGCTTCTCCGAGCGGATGGCGCGCAGGAGAGGCCGCGGCAGGATGAAGCGGTCGCTGAAGAAGACATCGTCCTGGGAGGCGATCCGATCCACCGCCTCGGTGAGCGAGCGGGCCCCGCCCAGCACCTCGCTGATCTTGTCCTTCAGGATCTGCGTGTAGAGGAGCTGCTTCGCGTACTCCCACTCGTAGAGGGCCTTGGCCTCGTCGAGCCCCTCGTAGCACTGGAGGCGAATCAGCTCCTGGCCGAGCGCGGCCGCCAGCACCTTGGCGAGCTCGGTCTTCCCCACCCCGGCCGGGCCTTCCACCAGGATCGGCTTCTTCATCTCGGCCGCCAGGTAGACGACCGTCGCGATGGTGTGGCTGGTGATGTACTTGAGACGCGCGAAGCGCTGGATGACGTCGTCTATGGATACGAACATGCGCCGGGATCCTCGCGAGCGCCGCGAAGGGCGAATTTCGGCGGACGCTAACACACGGGTTTGGGCAAGACAATCAAGCGTTTGGCCCCTCGTGTAGATATCGCTACCATCGTCGCCGTGTGCACGCTCGCGGCGTTCGTCCGGGTCTTCCCGACCCACCCGCTGGTGGTGGCCGCGAACCGCGACGAGTACCTGGCGCGACCGGCGACCCCGCCCATGCTGCTGCGCGAAGCGCCGCCACGGGCGTTCGGCGGCCGTGACCTCAGGGCGGGCGGCACCTGGCTAGGCGCCAGCGAAGCGGGCCTGGTCGCGGGCATGCTCAACCGGCGCACCGCCACACCTCCCGATCCCACCTGCCGCTCGCGCGGGCAGCTCTGCCTGGACCTGCTCGGCTGCGCGACCGCGGCGGAGGCGGCGGTGCGGGTCGCGGCCGAACCCGCGGGCCGCTACAACCCCTTCAACCTGCTCCTCGCCGACCGCCGCGACGCGTTCGTGGTGAGCCAGCCGCGGAACGAGCGGCCGGGGGCGACGCGGCTCGAGCCCGGTCTCCATCTCTTGACGAACCTCGACCTCAACGACCCCACCTGCCCGCGCATCGCGGCCTCGCATCGGGGCTTCGCAGCCGCCGGCGATGGCTTCGGCCGGGACGGCGACGTGGACGCGCTCGTCGCCCGCCTGCAGACGGTGCTCGCCGACCACGCGACCGCCCTCGACCCGCGCGGCCCGGGCAGCCTCTGCGTGCACATGGGACCCTACGGAACGCGCTCGTCCTCGGTGCTGCTCGTCCCGGCGGTCGCCGAGCCGGTGCGCTACTTCCACGCCGACGGTCCGCCCTGCCGGACGCGCCTCGAGCCGGTGCCCCTGCCCTTCTGAAGCGGTCTTCCATCGATGACTGCCCGCTCCCTGTTCGAGGCAATTCTCAGTGCGCCGGGGAACGCGCTCATCGACAGCGCCAACCACTTCACGCGGCGTGTCGGGCGCATCCTTCGGCGGGACGTATCCATCTCCTCCCGCTTTCTCCCCTACGCGCCCGAGTCCGATGCGTGGGTCCTGCCCCCGCGGGCGCGACGTCCCCCGGACGCGCAGCTTCCCGTGCCGCCCCGGGACCTTTGGCTCGGATATGGCAGGACGCCAGAGGAGTACCTGGCGAGCGGACGTAGGGACGTCGAGTCGATGCGGACCCTTCTCTCCGAGGCCGGCACCGAGTTGTCGTCGTGCCGGCGCATCCTCGACCTCGGGTGCGGCGCGGGGCGGATGCTTCGCTGGCTGGATGGCGTCGGAGCCGAGGTCTGGGGTAGTGACGTGAGCGCACCGCACATCGTTTGGTGCCAACAGAACCTGAGCCCGCCGTACCGATTTCTCACGAATACGTCGTCCCCGCATCTGCCGTTCGAGAGCGGCTACTTCGACCTGATCTATGCGGGTTCGCTGTTCACGCACCTGTCGGAGCTCGTGGAGGCCTGGTTGCTCGAGATTCGCAGGCTTCTCCGAGCGGGCGGCGCGGCCTACGTCACGATCCACGATGAGCACACGCTGCGAGCGCTGGACCGCAATCCGGAGCGGCCGTTGGCCCGGCGCCTGAAGAGCGAGCCGGAGGCTCGGCAATTCTGGCGCTCGCCCTTCGGGATGTTCACGCTCCGACGCGGCTTCAACGCGCTCGTCTTCTACAGCGAGAGTTTCGTGCGTGATTCCTGGGGCTCGATCATGCCGATCCTGTCGATGACGCCAGAGGCGTACGACATCCAGAGCGCGGTGGTGATGGTGAAAGAGCCCGCCCGCAGACCGTCTCCGTAGCCGACGGCGCTCGGCGTGCCGCCGGTCGTCGGCCTGGAGGTCCCGTCACCACGCGAGCCAGACGCCCTCGACGCGCGAGGGCCGCAGCGGATGCAGCTCGTAGTCGCGGACGCGCGGGTGGCGCACGGCGGACCCCGCGGGGTGGAAGAGCGGCACCCAGGGTGCGTCCTGCATGATCTTCACCTCGGCCTCGTGGAAGAGCGCGAACCGGCGTGCGGGATCGAGCAGCGGATCGGCCTCGTCGAGGATGCGGTCCACCTCGGGGTTCGAGTAGAAGGTGTTGTTGTTCGTGTCGCGGCTCCGGCTGTGGAGGAGCACGGTTAGGAAGTTCGAGGGATCGGGGAAGTCGGCCTCCCAGCCGAGGAGGAAGAGCGGCACGATGCCGGGGTGGCGCACGGCCTCGATGAGGGCCGGGAAGTCCACGGGCTTGAGCGCGAGCCGCACGCCGATCTGGCGCAGGTCCTCCTGCATCGACTGGGCGAGCCGCATCGAGCCCTCGTCGCGCGAGGCCCAGAGCGTGGTCGCGAAGCCGGCCGCGAGCCCCGCCTCCGCGAGGCGTTGGCGGGCCGCGGGCGGGTCGTGCGGGTATCCGGGCACCGGCGCCGCGCCCGGCATGTCGGGCGGCAGGATGCCGGTCGCGAGCACGCCCTGCCCGTCGATCAGCTCGAGGAGGCGGCGCTTGTCGATGGCGAGGTTCATCGCCTGGCGGACCGGCACGCGGTCGAAGGGCGCGACCTCGCAGTCGAGGCCCAGGTACTGGGTGCGGAGTGTCGTGCGGCTCAGGATGAGCGGCCGGTAGCGCGGGTCGGCCAGCACGCGCTGGAACTCGGCCGACGGGATGCCCGCCAGATCGATCTCTCCCCGCTGGTACTTGAGCCAGGCGAGCTGCGGGCTCACGCCGATGGTCACCTCGACCGCGTCCAGGTACGGGCGCGCGGCGCGGAAGTAGCGCGGGTTGCGCGCCAGGCGGAGGCGCTGCCCGTACACCCACTCCTCGAGCACGAAGGCGCCGCTGCCGACCGGGTGACGGGTGAAGTCCTCGTCGCCGAAGCGCTCGGCCGCCTCGCGGTCCACGACCGCCGCGAACGGCATGGTGAGCTTGTGGAGGAAGAGCGGATCGACGGCGGTCAGGTCGAACTCGATGCGGTCGAGCGCGGGCGCGCGGATGCCGCGCACCTCCTTCGTCTTGCCGGCGATGTAGTCCTTCGCGCCCTCGATACCGTGGAAGAACTCGGCCCCCTGGGAGTGGATGGCGGGTCTCAGCAGGCGCTCGAGCGAGTACTTGACGTCCGCAGCGGTCATGGGCCGGCCGGTCGAGAACACGACGTCGTGGCGGAGGGTGAAGCTCACGTGGCGCCCGTCGGGGCTCAGCGTCCACGACTCGGCCAGCTCGGGCACGATGTTCGTCCCCGCATCGTAGTCGACCAGCGTGTTGAACAGCATCTGCTCGAGGCCCCAGGAGACCGTGTCGTAGCCCTTCGCGGGATCGAGGTAGCGCGGGTCCTCGCCCGAGGCCTCGTGGAGCACCCCGCCCCGCCGCGGGGGCTCGTCCCCGTCCGGCGGCCCCGACGGGGGCGGATCGAGCGGGACGGCACAGGCGGCCGCCAGCACGCCGAGCAGGACGAGCCACGCGGACCGTCTCACGTCCGCCGCTCGCCGATCAGGTCGATCAGTCCGTAGCCGGTCAGGTTGAAGCCGATGACGGCGAGCGCGATCGCCACCCCCGGTACCACCACCAGCCAGGGGGCGACGGCGATGTAGGTCTGCGCGTCGCTCACCATGCGCCCCCAGGACGGCGTTGGCAGCGGCACGCCGAGCCCCAGGTACGAGAGCCCCGCGTCCACCACGATCGCGCCCGACATGCCGAGCGCGGCGAGCACCACGGCGCCCGGAGTCACGCCGGGGAGGAGATGGCGGAGGATGATTCGCCCGTCGGAGGCGCCGAGGGCGCGCGCGGCCTGCACGTAGTCGCGCTCGCGGAGGCTCAGCACCTCGCCCCGCACGGTGCGCGCGAAGGTCGTCCACCCGATCGCCCCGATCACGAGCGGGATGGTGAGGATCGAGGGTGGGAAGATGGTCGCGAGTACGATCAGGAGGAGGAGCGACGGCATGGTGAGCACGAGGTCGACCAGCCACATGAGGGCCGCATCGATCGCACCGCCGAAGTAGCCCGCCACCAGGCCCACGGTCATCCCGATCGCCAGGCTCACGGCCATCGCCAGCCCGCCCACGAAGAGCGAGGTGCGCGCGCCGTACGCGAGCCGCGCCCACACGTCGCGCCCGAGCGTGTCCGTGCCGAGCGGGTGCCCGCCCCCGGGCGCGAGCGGCCCGCGATAGGTCGCGACCACGATCGCGTCGGGGTCGTAGGCCGTGAGCCAGGGCGCGGCGAGCGCGACTAGCCCGAGCGCCCCTACCAGCACGAGGCCGGCTGCGAAGAGCCGCCGGCTCCGGCGGCGCGAGCCGAGCCCGGTGGGTGCGGCCTCAGGCACGCTGCACCCGCGGGTCGATGACGCCGTAGAGCAGGTCGACGACCAGGTTCGCGACCAGCACGAGCACGGCCGAGAAGAGGACCGTGCCGGCCACGAGCGGGATGTCGAGATTGAACACCGCCTGCACGGCGAGCCGGCCGAGGCCGGGCCAGTTGAAGACGGTCTCGGTGAGCACGACGCCACTCATGAGCGCGGCGATGTCGAGGCCGAGGATCGTCACGATCGGGATGAGCGCGTTGCGCAGCGCGTGCACGAAGTAGAGGCGCGCCGGCGGGGCGCCTTTGGCGCGCGCGGTGCGGATGTAGTCGCTCGCCAGCGTGCCGCCCACGTTGGTGTGCACGAAGCGGGTGTAGAAGAAGAACTCGACGATCGCGAGCGTAATTGCCGGAAGGATGAGGTTCAGCGGGTTCGGCCGCCACCAGGCGCCTCCTGATCCGTACCCACCGAGCGGCAGCAGCTTCAGGCGATAGCTGAACTCGTAGATGAGGAGGTTCGCGAGCCAGAAGGTCGGGATCGAGAGGCCGATCAGCGTCCCGAGCAGCACCACGACGTCGATCAGCGAGCCCCGGCGCGCGGCCGTCACGATGCCGAGCACCAGCCCGAGGAAGAAGCCGAGCGCGAGGCTTGTGAGTGCCAGCCACGCAGTGGCCGGCAGGCGCTCGGCGATCACGTCCGCCACCCGCCGCCCGGTCATGTAGGAGCGGCCGAGGTCGCCGCGCGCGAGGCGGGCCAGGTAGCGACCGTACTGCACCATCACCGGGTCATCGAGCCCGAGGTCCTTGCGGATCATGGCCAGCGTCTCGGGGTCGGCCTTCGGGCCGGCGATGGTCACGGCGGGGTCGGCCGGGACGACCCGCACCAGCACGAAGATGATGAGCGTCGTGCCGAGGAGGGTCGTGAGGGCGCGCAGGACGCGCCGCACGACGTAGCCGATCATCCCACGTACCTCGTCGGGTCGGGCACGCCCGCCGCCGCGAAGGCGTGCCGCCGCTCGGCGCACTTGGTGCACCGGCCGCAGTGGCGGAGCCCGCGCGGGCGCGCGCAGGAGAGCGTGAGCGCGAGCGGCAGGTCGCGGCCGCGACGGATCACGGCGGCTTTCTCGAGGTGGCGGAACGGGGCCCGGATCG
>VBKJ01000178.1 GCA_005879795.1 Deltaproteobacteria bacterium | reverse complement strand
GGAATGTTGGTCGTGAAGGCGTGCGCCTCGTCTCGGGGCTTACCGGCGTAGCGCTCTCGGTGCCCGTCGTTGCCGGATTTGTCCTGCTCGGGGCTGCCGTGCTCGTCGGTCGGTCGCTCCTCGACGTGGGGCGCAAGCTGCTCGAAACGAAGTCGAGAGCACGAGAGCCGCTCAAAGCTGCATAGGAGAGGCGGACCGTCCCGTCCGCCCCGCCGCCGGCTACTACGAGACGACGAAGGGTGACGATGGCGTCGTCTGTTACGCCCGCACGAAGAACAGTGACCGTGCCTTCTCTTCGCATCCCCTACTCAAGGAGCCGATGGAGGTGTCCATGCCGCAACGCGGGGAGATCATGGTCGAACGCCTGACCGGCAACCGGGCGATGGTGATCGGTGTGCTGAGCCCCGAGGAAGTAACCTGCCGCTTCGGGGACGGCCGGCTGGAGGATCGCTTCACGTTCGAGCTTGAGCCCCTGCTGTCTCTACGTGATCCTCGGGGCGGGGGTCGATTTGTTCCGCTCGGCTCGCTGGTGTGGCTCTTCTTCTCGGGCTTCGTGAGCCGGTGGCTCCGGCAAGCCGCGCCGGCCTCCGTAACCGACCGCCTCCGGCTCGTGCAGCCGTCTGACTCTTCTCGTAGTTCCCTCGCCGTCTGAGACCGGCGCCCTGGCTGGAAGACGAAGGCAGCGTGATGGCGAAGACGGACGAACCCGTCACCCAGTTGGCAACCCGCATCCCCAAAGACCTTCACCGTCGTCTGAAGCTGCACTGCGTGACCCACGAGATCGCCGTGCAGGACTTCGTGGTCGAGGCGATTGAGGAGAAGCTCGGGCGGAAGGCGAGGCTCAAGAAGAGGCCGGCGTAAGAGGTCGCTGGCCGCTCAACCAGCCGCCGCGCACCCGAACATCGCTTTCAACTCAAGGAACTTCGCGAGTCCCGCCTGGGCTAGTCACGCGGCGGTGTCGTCGAGCGCCACACCACGCTCCCTCGCAAGCCGCTGGATAGCCTTCCAGGCGAGCTTGCTCGGACGCACGTGGTCGTTCTCCCACCGGCTCACGGTCGAGAAGGTCACGCTCAGGGCCTGCGCCAGCCCTTCCTGGGTGAGCCCGGCGCGGCGGCGCCAACCCCGGAGGAAGTGGCCGGCGTGCGGCGCGCTCGGCAAGGCCGGGAAGTGCGACGCCTCCATGGTGCTCAGATGAGGCGCTGCCTGATGCCTACTTGTCCACCGGGAGCGCTCGCCATGGCAGCGGGAGAATGCGCTCGCCAGGGAGCCTGCGTCAAGGAGAAAGCTAACAGGAGAAAGCGAAGCGGAGGCGCTTCACGCCGCACGCGCTGCGCCACACTTACGCCTCCATCCTGCTGTCGGTGGTTGAAGCGCCGATCACCTACGTGCAGCGCCAGCTTGGCCACACCAAACATCCAGCAGACCGTGGACGTGTACGGGCGGTGGATTCCCCACGCCAAGCGGTACGTGGACGGCTTGCGGCTTTGGCAACAAACGGCGACAAAACCGGCGGGGCCAGCTAACCCATGGATTTACCATGAGGCAGACCAGCACCAAGAGACAACCTCACCTTGTTCCGCCCGGGGTCGGTTGATACCATCGCGCTCGCATGCCGACAAGGACGGAGGACGTGCTCGCAGCCTATGCCGCGCATCTCCGCGCCGAGCGGCACGCCTCACCGCACACCATCCGCGGCTACCTGGCCGACCTGCGGCAGTTCCTCGCCTTCGCGGGCGCGCCCGGCGCCGTGCGGCCCGATGGGATCCGCCACTGGCTCCGCACCCTCGACGGCACGGCCGAGCGCGCGTCGATCGCACGCAAGCTCGCTGCGGTGCGCGGGCTCTTTCGCTTCCTCGCCGACCAGGGGCGGCTCGCCGCCGACCCGACGCTCGGCATCGCGACGCCGAAGACGTGCCGCAAGCTGCCGGCGCACCTGACGCTCGACGACATCGACCGGCTGCTCGCCACGCCGCGCGGCGACACGCTCGCCGGCCTCCGCGACCGCGCGCTGCTCGAGGTCCTCTACTCCTCGGGGCTGCGCGTGAGCGAGCTCACGGGCCTCGACTGGGAGCGGGTGGACGAGGAGGCGGGCCTGCTGCGCGTCCTCGGCAAGGGGCGGAAGGAGCGGGTCGTGCCGGTCGGGCGGCCGGCGCTCCGCGCCCTCGCCGCCTACCGCGCCCGGTGCGCCGAGGCGGGTCTGGCGGTCGCGGGCGGCCCCGTCTTCCGCAACGCGCGCGGCGGGCGGCTGACGTCGCGGAGCGTCGCACGCTCGATGGAGCGCTACGTGCTCGCGAGCGGCACGGCCACCAAGGCGACGCCGCATGCGCTGCGGCACACCTTCGCCACCCATCTCCTCGGCGCGGGCGCCGACCTGCGCGCCATCCAGGAGCTGCTCGGCCACGCGAGCCTCTCCACCACGCAGCGCTACACGCACGTCGACCTCCGCCGGCTGATGGAGGCCTATGACCGGGCGCACCCGCGGGCCTGAGCTGCGGGCGACCACCATCCTGGCCGTCCGCCACAAGGGCCGCGTGGTGATGGCCGGCGACGGGCAGGTGACGATCGGGCAGACCATCATGAAGCACAATGCCCGCAAGCTCCGCCGGCTCTACCAGGACCGCGTGCTGGCCGGCTTCGCCGGCGCCGGCGCCGACGCGCTCACGCTCTTCGAGCGCTTCGAGGCGAAGCTCCAGCAGGTGAGCGGCAACCTCCGGCGCGCCGCGGTCGAGCTGGCGAAGGACTGGCGGACGGACCGGCTGCTGCGCCGGCTGGAAGCCCTGCTCGTCGTCGCGGACCGCGAGTCGTCGCTCGTCGTGTCGGGCACCGGCGACGTGATCGAGCCCGAGGACGGCCTCTGCGCCATCGGCTCGGGCGGCAACTTTGCGCTCGCCGCGGCGCGCGTGCTGGTGAAGCACTCCGCGCTCGACGCGCGCCAGATCGCCGAGGAGGCGCTGCGGGCGGCGGCGGAGATCTGCGTCTACACCAATGCGCAGCTCGTGATCGAGGAGCTCGACGCGGGCTGATGGCCACCTTCACGCCGCGCGAGATCGTCTCCGAGCTGGACCGCTACATCGTGGGCCAGCGCGCGGCCAAGCGCGCGGTGGCGATCGCGCTCCGCAACCGCTGGCGCCGCCTCCACGTGCCGCCCGAGCTGCGCGACGAGATCGCGCCTAAGAACATCATCATGATCGGCCCGACGGGGGTCGGGAAGACGGAGATCTCGCGGCGCCTGGCGAAGTTGGCGCAGGCCCCCTTCATCAAGGTCGAGGCCTCCAAGTTCACCGAGGTCGGCTACGTCGGCCGCGACGTCGAGTCGATCATCCGCGACCTGACCGAGCTCGCCATCAACATGGTGCGTGAGGAGGAGAAGGGGAAGGTCCGGGTGCGCGCCCGCGAGCAGGCCGAGGAGCGGGTGCTCGACCTGCTGCTCCCGCCGGTCCGCGCCGAGCGGCGCATCCACGCCGTCGGGAGCGAGTCCGAGCGCAAGGCGGCCGCCGCCGAGGACTCCGCCACGCGCGAGAAGCTCCGCCGCATGCTGCGCGAGGGCAAGCTCGACGAGCGGCTCATCGAGGTCGAGGTGACCAAGCCCGTCTCGAACATGATCGAGGTCATGACGCCCCAGGGGATGGAGGAGATCGAGACCAACCTGAAGGAGATGCTCCAGAACCTCCTCCCCAAGAAGACCAAGAAGACGCGCATGCGCGTCCCCGAGGCGATGGAGACCCTCGCCCAGGAGGAAGCGGCGCGGCTGATCGACATGGAGGCGGCGACCAAGGAGGCAATCCGCCGCGTCGAGCAGTCCGGCATCGTCTTCATCGACGAGATCGACAAGATCGCCGGGCGCGAGGGCATGCACGGACCCGACGTGTCGCGCGAGGGCGTGCAGCGGGACCTCCTGCCGGTCGTCGAGGGCTCGACCGTCAACACCAAGCACGGCCCGGTGCGCACCGATCACATCCTCTTCATCGCCTCGGGCGCCTTCCACATCGCGAAGCCGTCGGACCTGATCCCGGAGTTCCAGGGCCGCTTCCCGATCCGTGTCGAGCTGGACGCGCTCACCCAGGCCGACTTCATCCGCATCCTGACCGAGCCCGAGAACGCGCTCATCCGCCAGTACACGGCGCTGCTCGCGACCGAGAGCGTGGCGCTCGTCTTCCGCGACGAGGCGATCGCCGAGCTGGCGAGCATCGCGGCCCAGGTGAACGACCGCACGGAGAACATCGGCGCGCGCCGCCTCCACACGGTGATGGAGCGGCTGCTCGACCAGATATCGTTCGAGGCGCCGGAGATGGGCGGGCGCGAGGTCGTGATCGATGCGGCCTACGTGCGCGAGCGCCTGAACCCGATCCTGCAGGACCAGGACCTCTCGCGCTACATCCTGTAGACGGCCGGGCGCCGCGGGCGAGTCGTCATGAGCGCGGGCCGCCGAGATCGCGGCGCTTCGCTGACGCCGCGCAATGGACGAGGTTGCGTCTTCCCCCGCTGCTCATGGCACGAGCCTATCGCTGCGGCCCCCGTCGCTGGGGTAGGGAGGGCCGGGCATCACGGCGGTTTTGGACGCGGTTTCCGGCGCGCCTGCCGGCGGCGCTCCAGCTCCATCAGGTCGCGGAGCGCCTCGGCGTGCGTCGCGAGGAAGAGCCGGTCCTTGTCGCGCCCGGCTCGTCGTTTCGACTCCACGATGTGGGCGAGGCGCGCTACCGGGATTTCCACCTCCCCAACACGAAAGACCCGTCGGCGCTTCCACACCCGCTCGAAGTCGAACCCGGCCATGACGAACGTGAACTCGACATCGAGGCCGGCGCCGTCTGTGGCGCTGGTGAGCGCCTGGTGGGCAACCACGCGTTCCGCGAGAAGGCGATCCCGCGGCCGATCGAGCGGCTCGTCCCCGCAGAAGAGGTCCAGGTTCAGCGCTTCGCAGGCACGCCAGGCGGCGAGCGTGTTATCGGAATCGGGCGGAAGAAACAGGTCGCGATCATGGGTGACGAACAGCGCCCTCGCGGATCGCGCATAGTAGTTCGCGCCCGAGAGCCCGATGACGACGAAGCGTACGCCCTCACGGTGCAGCCGCTCGACCAGGCGCTCGAACCCGTCCACCGCCCTCAGCGCGCTCGCGCGTAGTGATCTCGCCACCTGCGGATCGCGCGCTCAACCCAGCTCTTGTCCGCGCCGGACCGGTTCTGCGGCAGGGACTCGATCTTCCTCACCGCACGCAGGTATGCCTCGTCCAGCTCGATCGGGCCCTTCGCGGCCGGGCGCGCCTCGGCTCTCCGGCACCTCTTCATCGGACGCATGACGTTAGACGACCCGCCGCGGCGAGAAAAGGGCCGCGGGCCCCGCGCGGCCCACCCCCTCACCCCTCCTCGCTCCACCTTCGTCCACTCCTCCACGTCCCGCCGGAGGAGCGTGTAGTTGGTTGACCACCGAGTCGTGCTCGGCGAGCGCCGCCCGGAGCGCGTGCCGCTCGCGCCCGCGGCCGAGGACGAGCACGCGGAGCCCCGTCGAGCTTGACGGTCCGCCTTCATGGGCGGCCTTTCCGGGCGACGATGAACATACACGCCCGAAGGCGGACGTTCGCCTTGCCTCCGACTAGGACGGATCCCTCTTCGCCCTGGTCCAACCCCGCCTACTGTCCTAGTGTCACTGGCGCCATCGCGACGAGTAGCGCCGCCGCGATCTGTCGGCGGGAACAGCATCGTAAGACCCCAGGCGCGGGCTTCGGCTCCTTGGCGACGACGAGGTCACAGTCACGACCGGCGCGACCAACTGGAACGAGGTCTATTCGCTGCGAAGGAGACTGCGGCGGCGAGTGTCAGATCAAGTGGCGCCTTTCACAACTACACGTCTGCCTTCTCACCGACCCGAGGGCAACCGAAGGCGGCTCCAGCGCTCGTCAGGCAAAGCGCAACCGACCCGCGCTTGAATAAGTCTCACAAAGTGCGTGAAGTCATGGATATCGTCCCACGAATCCTTGGCCTCCGGCAGCGCCGCTGCTACTGCCGCGCGTAGTTCCTCGTCCAGTCTCGCGTCCCCACCGGGATGAGCGCGATCGCTCATGAGTACACCCGCAAACTGCCGTTGCCATCTAGCCCCTTCGTTGACTCTCCCCATGAGCTGGGTGCAGAGCGTCCCGGTTATGTGTGCTGTCATCCGGTAAGGGTGTCTCGACCCGGAACAGGAACGCCAGGCCGCTCTGACTCTCGTCCTATCCCGATGAACTTTCACGCCACTCGAGACATGGCCACAGGCGCTAGCTATAGATACAGTGCCGTTGTCTATTGTGAGGGTCTCTGCGGCGACCGCTTTGTCCGCGAGCCCGCCCTCCGTGACCACGAAGCGATACTTGCCAGGCGGGCACACGCGACGGGGTTCGGTCTCCGCGCTGGTCACCTCAAGCGCCAATGCGAGCATTGAGGCCACCCCCAACCAACACACTGCGCTCATGTCGAACATGCTACGTCTCGGACCCACCGCTATCAAACGCGTAAGCGTGTGAGGGCGGTCAGGCAACAGATCATACAGTGAGCATCACGGTCTTTCCCGTAACACGATAGGTATACCTACCCTAGCTAGGGCACTTGTACGAAGAGCCAAATGGGGCGTCATGTTGCGTCGGCGGTGGTCCGTGCGCCTGCCCGCCTCGGCTCCCGGGTCGGCGCTCTCGTGACAAGCCGCCTCGGGACAGCACCCAGCCCGCGCGCAGCGTCCGCGGGGGCACCGCCGCCGCGACCTTCGAGGGCGCCGAGCGCGGCGCGCGGCCGGGCGCTGTGCCTGCGTCGGCGCCCGAGCGGGAGCGCCGGCGGCGCCCCCGCGGACGCCCGCCTACGAACCCCGGGTCCCGGCCCCCGCCTCACCGCCGCGCCGGGAACCACTCGCCGATCTTGGCGAGCAGCGCGAAGTCCCCCTCGGCGCGGTAGAGCCCGTCCTGGAGCGCGCGCTCGCCGTCGAGCTCGCCGCGCGCGATCTGCAGCCACACCGTGTCCGGCGTGTACACGGTCAGGTCGGCCCGGGGCGCGACCCCCTCGAAGCTCCGGCATCTGCCGCGCGCGATGTCGAGGTAGTAGTCGCCCCGCTCGCTGCCGCTCACGCGGAACTGGATGCTGGCGCGCGTGTCGCGCGCCGCCCTGCGGTCGAAGACGAGCGGCATGCCCATGATGAGCGGCTCGACCGCGCGCGGGAGGGCGGGCGGGAAGAGCTTGAAGTAGACCGGCGGGAGCCAGAGGGTCGCAGTCATACCGACCCCGAAGATCATGAGGTTCGGGTAGAGGAAGGTGAAGTGCCAGTCGGTCGGCGCCCAGGCGGTGAGCCCCGCCGCGGTGAAGAAGAGGAGCGTCCAGTACACCGTCATCACGCGGCTCACGTCGTGGAACTCGGGCACCTTGAGCTGCCAGCGCGGGAGCTGCCGGCGCGCGTAGTAGTAGGTGAAGGTCTCGCGCCCGAGGAGGAACGGGACGAGCGCCGTCAGGCCGAGCGCCACGAAGAGGAGCGTCGGCGAGTAACGCTGGTAGAGCCGGAGCGCCGGCGCGACGCCGGCCCACGCGGCGATCGTGCCCGCCGCGAACAGGGTCCAGATCCCGGCGTCGAACTGCTTCGCCTCCCCCTGGCTCCGGGCGAGCGCGATGTACGCACTGTCCACCACAAGGGCGACGAGGAGCGCGTGGCGCACGCCGTCGGCGGCGAAGGCGGCCTTCCCGAACAGGTAGAAGTACACGAACACGGGGACGAAGCTGCCGACGTGCATGAAGAAGAAGCGGGCGGCGCGGCGCATGCTCCCGCCCGTGTACCGCTCCGGCGGCGCAAGCGTCAACGCCGTTGACGACGGCGACGTTGCCCGTCTAGATGGCGGCGGCAGCGATGGGGAGGCAGCGGCGGCGCGCGCGGCGGCGCGCATGGAGCGTCTGGGCTCGTCCCGGCAGCGAGGTGGCGGCGCTGCTCGCGACGGCGCTCGTCGGCGTGATCGCGGCGCTCGGCTGGCTCGCCGAGGCGGGCGCGGGGGCGAGCCCGTGGTGGCACCTCGTCCTCTTCGTCGGGGGCGTGCTCGTCCTCGGCATCGGCGCGGCGACGCTGCTGCGCGCCTGGCTCGGCGCGCGCCGCTGGCTCGCGCGCCGCGGGACGCCGCTACCGGCGGCCGCCGCGCTGTCGGTGGCAGGCATCGCGCTCTGGTTCGCCTCGGGTCCCGTCTTTCGGGCCCAGGTCGCGAGCGTCCGCACGCTGGTCGGCGGGCGCGCCGAGACCGAGCGGCTGACGCTCACGCACCAGGTCTACGCCGCCTACCGCCGCGCCGATCTGGCCGCGCTCACGCGCGTGCTCGAGCGCGCGCGCGTCTACGAGCCGACCGTGCGCGAGGCGGCCGCCGCCTGCGGTGTCGACGTGGAGGTGCTGATGGGCGTGGGCGCGGCGGAGTCCGCGTTCTACCCGCGCGACAGCGCGGACGGCGGGCGCGGGCTCTTCCAGATCACGGCGCCGCCGGCGGACGCGGTGACCGAGGTCCGGCGGCGGCTCGGCGTCGCGGACCTCGACCCCCTCAACCAGCGCCACAACGCCTTCCTCGCTGCCGCCACGCTCCGCCGTTACCTCGACGAGATGCACGGCGATCCCTTCCTCGGGCTCCTCGCGTACAACATCGGGCCGCGTAACGGCGGGCTCCGTGCCATCATGGAGCAGTACGGCGCGCGCGACTTCGCGACCATCCAGCCCTACCTGAGCACGCTGCCGCGCGACTACCCGATCCGCGTCCTGTCCGCCGCCCTCGCCTACCGCCTCTGGCGCACCGAGGGACGGCTACCGCGCTACGAGGACGACGCGCAGCACATCCAGAGCGTCGGCGTTCCGGGACTGACCGTGGCGCGCGGCTGATGCGCGGCCGCCATCGCATCTACCTCGTCCCGGGCTTCTTCGGGTTCACGAACCTGGGCGAGCTCGGGTACTTCCAGCACGTCCGCGAGTTCCTGCGCGCGCACGCGACGGCGGACGTCCACGTGGTGCGCACGCACCCCACCGCCTCGCTCCCGCAGCGGGCAGCGCGCGTGGTCGAAACGGTCGCGGCGACCATGGGGCGCGACGGCCCGGTGCACCTGATCGGACACTCGAGCGGTGGGCTCGACGCCCGCCTCGCGGTGTCGCCGGGGGCCTCCCTGCCGAGCAGGCAGAACGTCGAGCGCGTCGCGCGCCGCGTCACCACCGTGATCACGGTCGCCACGCCGCACCACGGCACGCCCCTCGCGTCGTTCTTCGCGAGCCTGCTCGGGCAGCGGCTGCTGCGTCTCCTCTCGCTGTGGACCGTCTACGTGCTCCGCTTCGGACGCCTGCCGATCTCGGTCGTCGTCAAGCTGGGCGCGCTCTTCGCGCGCCTGGACGATCACGTGGGCCTGAACAGCGTGCTCCTGGACCAGCTGTTCGGCCAGCTCCTGGCGGACTTCTCGCCCACCCGGCGCGGCGCGGTCGAGACCTTCTTCACCGAGGTGAGCAAGGACCAGGCGCTCCTGCCCCAGCTCACGCCTGAGGGCATGGACGTGTTCAACGCGACGGTCCGCGACCGGCCGGGGGTGCGCTACGCCTCGGTCGTGACGCGCGCGCGCCCGCCCGGCGTGCGCTCGACGCTCGCCGCCGGCCTCGACCCCTCGGCCCAGGCGACCCATGCCCTCTACCAGGCGCTCTACCGGCTCGCGTCGCGCTCGTCCCGGGGCCACGCACCCGCCCTCGCCCCCGCCCAGGTGCGCCGGCTGCGGAACGCGTACGGCACGCTCCCGGGCGCGGGCGCGAACGACGGCATCGTCCCCACCCGCTCGCAGCCCTGGGGCGGTGTCATCCACGCTGCCCAGGCCGACCACCTCGACGTGATCGGCCACTTCCACGACAGGGCCGACCCACCTCGGCACACCGATTGGCTCACGACGGGGAGCGGGTTCGACGCGGAACGCTTCGCGGCGCTGTGGGCCGACGTGGGAGGGTACGCCCTGGGACGCCGCCGGCTCCCCTGAGCTCGATTGCCCTCCTTGCCCCAGGTACT
>VBKJ01000177.1 GCA_005879795.1 Deltaproteobacteria bacterium | reverse complement strand
TGTTGCTCTCCGCGGGCGAGTGGATTTGCCTCGAGGAATCGCCGATCTTGGACGTGCCGTGCACAGACGGCGGCTATCATCTCGGCGCGATCTGGTTCGCCGCGAGAGCGGCGGGTGCATCCGTCGATCTGAGCGAGCTCCTCACCGGCGCGCTTCGTGAAGCGAGCTCCTTCGAGGGTCGGCCGTCCACCTGGTGTGCCATGCTCGAGCGTCTGACGCCGGCCGCGCTCGAGGCGGCGGGCTATCGACGCTGCACGGTGCGGTGGAAGCAGTCGGAGATAAAGAGCTGCTATTGCGTGCCGCGGTGAGCCGCGCCCCGGTTGAACGGGTGCCGGCGCTCCACCTCCATCCCACAGAGGGCGTGCAATGCACGGTTCGCGGGGGCATACTGCCGCGGCACGCTCCGCCATGACCAAGATCGCCCCGCGCTGGTGAGCCGCCTTCCAACCCGGGTCCGCCCGTCCGATCCCGAGTTCCGCGCCAACGTGGCACACATGGAGCGGCTGGTGGAGGCCCTCCGCGCGGCGCGCGCACGGGCGGCGGCAGGCGGCCCCGAGGAGGCGCGCCGCCGCCACACCGCCCGCGGGAAGCTCCTGCCGCGCGAGCGCATCGCGCGCCTCCTCGACCCGGGGACGCCCTTCCTCGAGCTCTCGCCGCTCGCCGCGCACGGCTGCTACGACGACGAGGCGCCGGGCGCCGGCATCGTGACCGGCATCGGGCGCATCGCCGGGCGCGAGTGCGTGCTGGTCGCCAACGATGCCACCGTGAAGGGCGGCACCTACTACCCCCTCACCGTGAAGAAGCATCTCCGCGCGCAGGAGATCGCGCTCGAGAACCGTCTCGGCTGCGTCTACCTGGTCGACTCGGGCGGCGCCTTCCTCCCCCTCCAGGCCGACGTCTTTCCCGACCGCGAGCACTTCGGGCGCATCTTCTTCAACCAGGCGCGCATGTCGGCGGCCGGCATCCCGCAGGTCGCGATCGTCCTCGGCTCGTGCACGGCGGGCGGCGCCTACGTCCCGGCCATGTGCGACGAGACGGTCATCGTGAAGAACCAGGGCACGATCTTCCTGGGCGGCCCGCCGCTGGTGCGCGCCGCGACCGGCGAGGAGGTGACGGCCGAGGAGCTGGGCGGGGGCGACGTCCACACGCGCGTCTCCGGCGTGGCGGATCACCTGGCCGCCGACGACGCCGACGCGCTCCGCACGGCGCGCGAGATCTTCGCGGCCCTCCCGGCGCCGCGCCCGGCGCCACTCGCGCGCGCGGCACCCGAGGACCCGGCCTACGACCCGCGCGAGCTCTACGGCATCGTGGCGCGCGAGCCGCGCAAGCTGACCGACGCGCGCGAGCTCATCGCGCGTCTGGTCGACGGCAGCCGCTTCCACGAGTTCAAGGCGCTCTACGGCCCGACGCTGGTGACCGGCTTCGCGCACCTGCACGGCTGCCCGGTCGGCCTCCTCGCCAACCAGGGCGTCCTCTTCTCCGAGTCGGCGCTCAAGGCGACCCATTTCATCGAGCTCGCCTGCGCGCGCGGCGTGCCGCTCCTCTTCCTCCAGAACATCACCGGCTTCATCGTGGGCAAGAAGTACGAGCAGGGCGGCATCGCCAAGGACGGGGCCAAGATGGTAAACGCGGTCGCCAATGCGGCCGTGCCGAAGCTCACCGTGCTGGTCGGCGCCTCGCACGGCGCGGGGAATTACGGCATGTGCGGGCGGGCGTACGGGCCGCGCCTCCTCTTCTCGTGGCCGAACAGCCGGATCTCCGTCATGGGCGGCGAGCAGGCGGCGCAGACGCTGCTCACCGTGAAGCTGCAGCAGCTCGAGGCGCGGGGCGAGACGATGGGCGAGCCGGAGCGCGCGGAGCTCATGGCGCCGATCCTCGCCAAGTACGAGGCCGAGGGCGACCCGTATTACGCGACCGCCCGGCTGTGGGACGACGGCATCCTGGATCCCCTCGAGACGCGCGACGCGGTCGGCCTGGCGCTCGCCGCGGCGCTTTGCGCCCCCATCCCCGCCACCCGCTTCGGCGTCTTCCGGATGTGAGCGTGAAGACCGTCCTCATCGCCAACCGCGGCGAGATCGCGGTCCGCATCGTGCGCGCCTGCCACGAGCACGGCCTCGCCGCCGTCGCGGTCTACTCCGAGGCCGACCGCGGCGCGCCGCACACCCTCGCCGCCGACCGCGCCGTCCCGATCGGGCCGCCGCCGGCGGTCCAGTCCTACCTGAACGTCGAGGCGCTCCTCGCCGCCGCGCGCAGCGCCGGCGCCGACGCCGTCCACCCTGGCTACGGGTTCCTCGCCGAGAACGCCTCCTTCGCGCGTGCGGTGGAGGCGGCCGGGCTCACCTGGATCGGCCCGCCCGCGCAGGCGATCGCCACCATGGGCGACAAGCTCGCCGCGCGCGCGATGGTCGCGCGTGCCGGCGTGCCGCTCGTGCCGGGGGCCGAGGTCGGCGGCGGCGACGCGGCCGCAGCGGCGCGGCGCCTCGGCTTCCCCGTCCTGGTGAAGGCTGCCGCGGGCGGCGGCGGCAAGGGCATGCGCACGGTGGCGAGCGAGGCCGAGCTGCCGGACGCGCTCGCCGCCGCCCGGCGCGAGGCCGAGGCCGCCTTCGCCGACGGACGCGTCTACCTCGAGAAGCTCCTCGTCCGTCCCCGCCACGTCGAGGTGCAGGTGCTGGGCGACCACCACGGCGCGCTCGTCCATCTCGGCGAGCGCGAGTGCTCGATCCAGCGCCGCCACCAGAAGATCGTCGAGGAGACGCCGTGCCCGGCGCTGACCTCGCGTCTCCGCGCCGACATGACGGCCGCCGCGCTCGTGGTGGCGCGGGCGGTCGGCTACGCGAGCGCGGGCACGGTCGAGTTCCTGCTCGACGCCGAGGGGCGCTTCCACTTCCTCGAGATGAACACGCGCGTGCAGGTCGAGCACCCGATCACGGAGTGGGTGACGGGCATCGACATCGTCGCGGCACAGCTCCGCATCGCCGCGGGCGAGCCGCTCGGCTTCACCCAGGCCGACGTGCGCACGCATGGCCACGCGATCGAGGGCCGGCTCTACGCCGAGGACCCGGCCGCGGGCTTCTTCCCGAGCGCGGGGCCGATCCTCGCGCTGCACGAGCCCGCCGGGCCCGGGGTCCGGGTCGACTCCGGGATCGCGGCCGGCGGCGTCGTCCCGGTCGAGTACGATCCGCTGCTCGGCAAGATCTCGGCCTGCGGCGAGGATCGCGCCGCGGCGATCGCACGGCTCTCGGCCGCCCTCCGCGACACGGCGGTCCTCGGCCCCACGACCAACCTGGCCTTCCTGCAGGACGTCCTCGCGCACCCAGCCTTCCAGCGCGGCGAGACGCACACGGGGTTCCTCGCCGAGCACTTCGCGACCTGGCGGCCGGGGGGCGACGAGGCCGTCGCCGCGCTCGCCGCGGCCCTGGCGCTCGCGCGGCCGGCCGCGCCGGCGGGCGATGCGCGCGGTCGCGCCGCCGCGCCGACACCGTGGGAGACGCTCGGCGCCTGGCGCCTCGGGAGCTGACGTGGAGACGCGCCTTCGTGTCGGCACGCGCACGCTCGCCGTGGGTCTCGTCCCCGCGGGCGACGGCTGGGCCGCCACCGTCGACGGCGCTGCCCACCGCGTCACCCGCCCGACGCCGGGCCCGCGCACCACGGCCGCAGGCGGGGCGACCGTCGAGGAGCTGTCGTTCGAGGTCGACGGGCGCCCGCACCGCACGCTGGTCGCGCGCACGCCGGGGCGCGTCCTGGTCGCGGTCGCGGGCCGCGTGTGGACGTTCGAGATCGGTGAGGAGGCGCGCGGGGCGCACGGCGCCGCGGGCTCCGGTGCCGTCACCGCGCCCATGCCCGGGAAGGTGGTCTCCGTGCTGATCGCGGAGGGCGACGTGGTCGAGGTGGGCCAGCCGCTCGTCGTCCTCGAGGCGATGAAGATGGAGAGCACGCTCGCGGCAGAGGTCGCGGGGCGGGTGACGGCCGTGCGCGCGGTCGCGGGGGCCAGCGTCGGCGCCGGCGACCTACTGGTCGAGATCGCGGCCGCGTAGGCGAGGCCCGAGAGGCTTGCGAGCGTCGGGGACAGCCTCGCCGGCTGCTGCGCCGGGGTATTCCGATCAAATGCGTCGGCGCAGGGTGGCGTCGACGGCGGCTGCGCCGTAGGGTCGCTCGCCCGCCGCGGAGGTCGACGCCATGCGCATCCTGATCCTCGACGACGATCCGTCCCGGAACGAGGCGCTTGCCATGAGCGTGGCGCGCGCCTCCCCGGGGGCCGAGGTCCGGCGCGCGTGCGGGGCGACGGCGGAGCGGGCGATCGCGGAGAGCACGCCGGCCCTCGTGGTCGTCGGGCCGGGGCTCGTGGACGGGGAGGGCGGCGGCGAGCTGGTGCGCGCGCTGTGCGCGCCGCGCCACGCGCTCGCGGTCATCGTGGTGAGCGCGCGCGATGCCGCCGGGCCCGCGGTCGCCGCGCTGCGCGCCGGCGCGGCGGACTACGTCGTCCTCGGGGACGGCGACGACCTGGCCGCCGTGGGGCGCGCGGCCGCCCGCCTGGCCGGGGCCGACGCCCACCGCCCGCCGCGCTCCGCCGGGCGTGGGGCGCCCGACGCGCTCGCCGGCCTGGTCGGCCCGAGTTCGGCGATGCAGCAGGTGCGCGCGCTGGTGCGCACCGCCGCGGGCGCGGAGGCCCACGTGCTGATCGAGGGCGAGACCGGCACGGGGAAGGAGGTGGTGGCGCGCGCCGTGCATGCCCTCGGTCGCCGCGCCGCGGGTCCCTTCGTGCCCGTCAACTGCGCCGCCGTCCCCGAGACGCTCGCCGAGAGCGAGTTCTTCGGGCACGCGCGCGGCGCGTTCACCGGCGCGGTGCAGGAGCGTCCGGGCGTGCTGCAGCTCGCCGACCGCGGCACGCTCTTCCTGGACGAGGTCGAGGACCTCGCGCCCGCGCTCCAGGCGAAGCTCCTGCGCGCCGTGCAGGACCGCGAGGTGCGGCCGCTCGGCGCGTCGAGCGTGCGGCGGGTCGACGTCCGCATCGTCGCCGCCGCGAACCGCGACCTCTGGCGCATGGTCGAGGCGGGCCAGTTTCGCCGCGACCTCTACTATCGCCTGCACGTGTTCGCGATCACGCTCCCGCCGCTCCGGCAGCGGCGCGAGGACCTGCCGGCTCTCATCGAGCACTTCATTGCCCGCTTCAACCGCGCGCACGGCAAGGCTTTCGCGCTCCCCCCGGCCGGGGCGCTGCGTCCGCTCCTCGAGCACCCCTGGCCCGGCAACGTGCGCGAGCTCGAGAACGTGCTCGAGTCGCTCCTCGTCCTCGCCAGCGCCGAGGGCGTCGAGCTGGCCGAGCTGCTCGCGCGGCGCCAGGCGCCCGCGGCGGGTCTCATGATCGACGAGCGCGCGCGCATCCTGCGCGTGCTCGACGAGCATCGCTGGAACCGGCAGCGCGCCGCCGCCGCGCTCGGCATCTCGCGCGTCACACTCTGGCGGCGCATGGAGCGGCACGGCATCCGCGATCCGCTCGCCGTCCCCACGCGTGAAACGGCCTGATCGACGGTGCTTCAGCCGCGCGCCTCCCGCGCGCGCGGTACCGCCGGGCCGGGCTGGCACGCTCGCTGCACTCTCCCCTGCCCGCCCCAGAGATCGGAGGAGGGTCGCATGGCGAAGGGATCCCACATCGTTGGATCGGTCGCGCTCGGCGGCGTTGTCGTGGCGCTCGTCCTGCGCGCGACCACGCTCCATTCCGTGAACGAGGCGCCGCTCATCTACCGCGTGGTCAGCAACGTGAACGACCTGGACGCGGTCGAGGGGCTGGCGCCGCCCGGACGCGTGGTCGAGCTGTGGTTCAGGCAGCGCAACTTCAAGGAGGGCACCGACGACGCGAGCGACCCCTTCGCCTGGTGCGGGTGGAAGAACGGCGGGGACGCCGTGCGCATCGGGATCGCGACGGCGGACGCCGGCGGGGTCTGGCGCCTGAGCGACCTCCGCCACGCGGGCACCACGGTGATGCTCTTCCCGCCGGCGCCCGGGGGGGACCGATGCCTCGGCGGGCTCTACACCGAGCTCCTGCCGCGCGCCTGCGACCAGCCCGGGGCGAACTGCAGCGCCTGGGACACGCCCACGCTCCACTGGCTGAACGTGCGCAAGCTCCGCCCCACGATCGGCGCGGTCGCGGGCTCAGTCTCGCGCGCCGAGCACGCCGCGGCCGCGGTGGCGGACGGTCCCGACGACGGGCCCGAGCCGAGCGACGTGGTCGACGTGGACGAGAACGGCATCGACACCACGGCGCCCGGCTACGAGGTCGGCCAGCGCGTCACCTGGCGGTGCGGCGTGGGCGGCACCGCGGTCTGCCCGAGCGTGACGATCCACGACGGGTCGACGGCCGTGTCGACGGATCCCGAGTTCCCGTTCGTCCTCGGCACCATCCAGGGGCACCGCACGGGCGGCTCGTTCATCGCAGCCGCAGCCATCCCGCGCGGCTCGCCGATCGGCTTCTCGGTGAACGTCAACGTCAAGTTCCGGGGCCTGCTCGACGTGAACCTGGGGTGCGATCGGACGCGGTTCTTCGACTTCTCGCTGGCGAAGGTGTTCTGAGGGGTCGGTGGTGGCCTGTTCCAGGCGCGGGCGCCGGCCGGGCGACTATGAGTCGCCCCGCCGGTCGCGGCGCCTCATCCCAGGCGGGCACCGGGTTCGAGACCGAGGGAGCGGGCCACGTCCGCGGCGGGAGCCTTCGCGCCGCCGTTGCGGGCACGGGCGCAGCGGACGGCACCGTCGCGCGCGGCGACCCTGATGCCTTCGACCCCGATCGCGACCACGGTGCCGGGCGGGGCGCCGGCGGGCGCCTCCGCCCGGCGGGGCTCGTAGAGCCGCAGGCGGGCGCCGCGCCAGGTGGTATGCGCGCCGGGCCGGGGGTCGCAGCCGCGGATCAGGTCGTGGAGCTCCGCCGCGGGACGGCTCCAGTCGATCCCGGCGTGCGCGTCGCTGCAGAGCGGGTCGTAGCTCGCGCGCGACTCGTCCTGCGCGACGCGCGGCGCCCTGCCCTCGCGGACGAGCGCGACCGCGTCCAGCACCGCGCGCACGCCGAGCGGGCAGAGCGTCCGGTAGTAGAGGCTGCCGGCGGTGTCGTCCGGCCCCACGGGCGCCGGACGCTGGAGCAGGATCGGCCCGGTGTCGATGCCCGCGTCGGGCCAGAAGACGGTGACGCCCGACTCGGTCTCGCCGCGGATCAGCTGCCAGGCGATCGCGCTGCCGCCCCGGTAGCGCGGCAGGAGCGAAGGATGAAAGCAGATGCTGGTGAGCCGCGGGACGTGGAGCAGCGGCTCGGGCACGATCTGGGTCGCGTAGGCGAGCACGCCCAGGTCGGCGCGCGCCGCCTCGAAGGCGTGCCGCGCCTCGGGCGCCCTGAGCGAGCGGAACTGGTGCACCGGGATGCCCCGCGCGAGCGCCGCGGCCTTCACCGGGTCCGGCTTTGGCCCCGCGTCGGGCGGGCACACGACGGCCGCGATCGTGTCGCCCGCCGCCTCGAGACCGCGCAGGACCTCCTCGGCGAAGGCGGCCTGCCCGACGAGGAGGATGCGCATCGCGGACTAGGAGGCCGTCAGATGAGTCGCGAAGAACTTCTTGAGCCGCGCCCACGCGTCCTCGGCCGCGGCCTTCTGGTACGAGGCGCGCTCGTTACAGAAGAAGCCGTGGCCGGCGCCGGGGTAGACGACGACCTCGACCGCCTTCCGGTGGCGCCTGGCCTCGGCCTTCAGCTGCTCGACGCTCTCGAGCGGGATGAAAGCGTCCTTCTCGCCGAAGAAGGCGAGCACGGGGCACTCGAGCTTCGCCGTCTTCTCGACCGGGATGCCGCCCCCGTAGAAGGGCACGCTCGCCTTGATCTTGTCGGCGAGCTCGCACGCGGCGAGGTAGGCGACGCGCCCGCCCATGCAGAAGCCCGTGATGCCGATCCGGTCGGCGCGCACGAAGCTCTGCTTCTCCAGGTAGGCGATGCCGCTCGCGACGTCGGAGACGACCTCCGGGTCCTTGAGCGACTGCATGAGCCCGATCGCCTCGGGGAGCTGGTCGTAGCCGACCGTGCGTCCCTTCCCGCCTCGCCAGTAGAGATCCGGCGCGAGCGCGACATAGCCCTCGCCCGCGATCCGGCGGGCCACGTCCTTGATGTGCTCGTTCAAGCCGAACGCCTCCTGGATCACCAGCACGCCGGGCGCGCGCGCGCCGCCCTTCGGCCGCACGCCGAAGGCGGGCATCGCGCCGCCCGCCGCCGGCACCTCGATCATCTGCGTCTCGACGTCCATCGCGAGAAGCCCTCCTCAGGTGGGATGACGCCCAGATATAGGAGGGACCCTTCACCTTTCAATGCCTTGGCCGCGGCCTTTTCGTCGCCGTTGACTCATGCCGCCGGTGCGGCATAGCCTAAAACGGCTTTTCGGAGGGGACGGTGCGCCGCGAGAAATCCAACTACACGATCCAGTCGGTTTCCCACTCCCTGGATGTGCTCGAGCAGTTCGCCGGCGAGGCCGAGGAGCTCGGCGTGACCGAGCTGTCGAAGCGGCTCCGCCTCCACAAGAACAACGTCTTCCGCCTGCTCGCCACGCTCGAGTCGCGCGGCTACATCGAGCAGAACCGGGCCACCGAGAACTACCGCCTCGGCATCCGTTGCCTCCAGCTCGGGCAGAGCTACGTGCAGCACATGGGGCTCCTCCGCCAGGCACGCCCGATCATGACGGAGCTGGTGCGTCAGGTGCGCGAGACGGCGTATCTCGCCGTCCTGCGGCGCGCGGCGGTGGTCCCGGTCGAGGTGATCGAGGCCGACCGTCCCGTGCGCATCGTCTCGCAGCTCGGCGAGGCGCTGCCGCTCCACGCGACCGCAGCCGGCAAGGCTCACCTCGCCTTCGAGCGGGAGGACGAGCTGCGCGCGCTCGTCCCCGACGGCCTCCAGCGCTTCACCGAGCGCACCATCGTCGACCGCCCGGCCCTCCTCCAGCAGCTCCGCACCGTGGCGGCGAGCGGCTACGCCGTCGACCTGGGCGAGCACCTCGAGGACGTGCGCGCCATCGCCGCGCCGGTGCGCGACTACGCGCGCGCCGTGGTAGGCGCGTTGACGGTCGCGGCGCCCGCCTCCCGCCTGACGCCCGAGCGCATCGAGAAGGAGGTCGCGCCGCTCGTGCTCAAGGCGGGACGCGAGCTGTCCAGCCGGCTCGGCTTCGACGTCGGTCGGCGCGAGGCGCAAGGCTGAGAGAAGCCGGCGGCTTCCTTACTTGACTAGACCGTCCCGCGCTGTGTAATGCCTTCCCTCCCGCGCCTGTCCGCAAGGAGACCGGTGTGAAGATCTTCGTCACCGTCAAGCGCGTCCCCGATCCCGAGACGGTCATCAAGATCGCCTCCGACGGGAGCAACATCGTCCCCGACAACGTCAAGTGGGTGATCAACCCCTTCGACGAGATCGCGATCGAGGAGGCGCTGCGCGTGAAGGAGAAGGTCACCGGCACCGAGGTCGTGCTGGTCTCGATCGGCCTGAAGGCGGCGCAGGAGCAGCTCCGCACGGGGCTCGCCATGGGCGCCGACCGCGCCATCCTGGTGCTCTCCGAGGAGGCGCTCGAGCCGCTCGCCGTGGCGCGCGTCGTCCACAAGCTCGCGGAGACCGAGAAGCCGGACCTCATCATCATGGGCAAGCAGGCGATCGACGACGACTCGAACTGCGTCGGGCAGATGGTCGCTGAGCTGCTGCAGTGGCCGCAGGCCACCTTCGCGTCCAAGCTCGAGCTGGCCGCCGACCAGAAATCGGCCAAGGTGACGCGCGAGGTCGACGGCGGCCTCGAGACGCTCGCCATCCCGCTCCCCGCGGTGGTGACCGCGGACCTCCGCCTGAACGAGCCGCGCTACGCCTCGCTGCCCGGCATCATGAAGGCGCGGAAGAAGGAGATGAAGGAGATCCCGGTCGCCGATCTGGGCATCGACGTGACGCCGCGGCTCAAGATCCTGAAGCTCGAGACACCGCCCAAGCGCACGGGCGGGCGCAAGGTCCGGTCGGTACAGGAGCTGGTGCAGGTGCTGCACAGCGAAGCGAAGGTGATCTGAGCATGGGCAACGTTCTCGTCGTCGCCGAGCACCTGCACGGCAAGTTCCCGAAGACCACGCTGGTGAGCGTCGCCGCCGGCAAGCAGGCGGCGTCGCTCGCGGGCGGCAAGTGCATCGCGGCCGTCCTCGGCCAGGGCATCGACGCGCTCGCCAGCGAGCTGGCCGAGTACGGCGTCGACGTGGTGGCGGTCGACGGCGCCCCCTTCGCCCACTACCTGGCCGACGCCTACACCGCCGCCATCGCCGAGATCGCCAGGCAGAAGGATGTGGAGACGGTGATCGCGGCCGCGACCGCGGTCGGCAAGGATCTGCTGCCGCGCGTCGCCGCGCGCCTCGGCGCCGGCATGGCATCGGACGTGACCGCGATCGTTGACGCCAAGACCTTCAAGCGGCCGATGTACGCCGGCAACGCGATCGCCACGGTCGAGCTCCAGGGCACGCCGCGCGTCGTCTCGGTGCGCGTGACGGCCTTCGACGCGGCGGCCAAGGATACGCAGAAGGGCGCGGTCGAGAAGCTCGCCATCGCGCCCGACCCGGCGCACAACCGCATGCAGTTCGTCGACTTCGCCGAGACCAAGTCAGACCGCCCGGTGCTCACCGAGGCCCGCATCGTCTGCTCCGGCGGCCGCGGTCTCAAGAACGGAGAGAACTTCAAGATCTACCTGGAGCCCCTGTGCGACGCGCTCGGCGCCGCCATGGGCGCCAGCCGCGCCGCGGTCGACGCGGGCTTCGTGCCGAACGACCTCCAGGTCGGCCAGACGGGCAAGGTGGTCGCGCCGCAGCTCTACATCGCCGTCGGCATCTCCGGCGCCATCCAGCACCTCGCCGGCATGAAGGACTCGAAGGTGATCGTCGCCATCAACAAGGACGAGGAGGCGCCGATCTTCCAGATCGCCGACTACGGGCTGGTGGCCGATCTCTTCAAGGCCGTGCCCGAGCTCACCGAGGAAGTGAAGAAGCTCAAGTCCGCGTGAGCGGGTGGGCGCGCTCCCGCGGGCCTTCTACCTCCAGCCGACCCTGCGCGTCGCTCGCGCGCTGCTCGGAAAGCTCCTCGTCCACGAGACCCCGGCGGGCCTGACCGCCGGCCGCATCGTCGAGGTCGAGGCCTACCGCGGCCCCGCCGACCGCGCCGCGCACAGCGCGGGCGGCCACCGCTCGGCGCGCAACGAGGTGATGTGGGGTCCGCCCGGCCACGCCTACGTCTACTTCATCTACGGCATGCATCACTGCGTGAACGTCGTCTGCCGGCCGCCCGAGGTGCCGGAGGCGGTGCTCCTGCGCGCGCTCGAACCGGAGGAGGGCGAGGCGCTCATGCGCCGGCGCCGGAGGCTTCCCGATGCCCCCGCGTGGCGTCTCTGCCGCGGCCCGGGCGCGCTCTGCCAGGCGATGGGGATCGGACGTGCGGAGAACGGCGCCGACCTGGTGTGCGGCGCGCTGCGCATCCTCGACGCACCCGCGGTCCCGGCGCGCCAGGTCGCGCGCACGCCGCGCATCGGCGTCGCCTACGCCGGCGCGGACGCGGTGCGGCCGTGGCGCTTCCTCCTGCGCGGGAGCCCCGCCGTGTCGGGGCCGCAGCTCCGAGCGCCGCGTCACGGCGGCGGGCGGGGGGCATGAGGGACGCGCCCGCGGTCGTCAGCGCGCGCCGATGTGCCGCCGGACGACGTTCAGCAGCGTCTCGACGTCGACGGGCTTCCGGACGTAGCCGGCGACGCCGAGCTCCCGCGCCCTCTGCTTCAGGTCCGCGTCGGCCGAGAGGAGCACGACCGGGACCGCGGCCAGCCCCGCCGTCTGGCGGAGCGAGGCCAGGAGCTGCCAGCCGCTCATGACGGGCATCATGAGGTCGAGCAGGATGAGCTCGGGCCGCTCGGGTCCGCGCAGGTAATCGAGGGCTTCCCGGCCGTTGGTCGCGGCAACCGTCCGGTAGCCCTCGAAGCGCAGCAGCTCGCAGACCGCGTCCAGGCAATCGCGGTCGTCTTCCACGACGAGAACGACGCGCTCGGTCCGGTCCCCCTGCATCACGCGCTCGTGGCGGTCGCGCTCCGTGCCGGGGTCGGGCCTCGCATCGGCAGCTCGACCGTGAAGATCGATCCCTCGCCGAGCCGGCTCTCGACGCGGATCCGACCCCCGAGGGCCTCCACGAACGTGCGCGCGATCCACAGCCCCAGGCCAAGCCCGCCGACGTGCTGGCCGGACACCCCCCGCTCGAAGCGCTCGAAGATGCGCGCCTGGTCCTCGGGCGCGATGCCGATACCATGGTCGCGCACGAGCAGGCGTGCCGTGTCGCCGTCACCCTCGACGACGATCTCGATCGGCTTGCCGGCCCCGTACTTGATGCCGTTGGAGAGCAGGTTCGCGACGACCCCGTCCAGGCGCAACTCGTCCCAACGGCCGAGCACGGACGACTCCGCGCGCAAGCTGAGCGGGCAGCACGCGCGGCGCAGCTCGCCGTCGAACTGCTCCGCGACCTCGCGCACGACGGCGGCCAGGTCCACGTCGTCCTCCGGCTCGAGCGCGAGGCGCCCTGCCGCGATGCGCGATACGTCGAGCAGGCTGTTGACGAGCCGCGTGAGCCGGAAGACCTGCCGCTCCAGGAGCTGGGACCACTCGCCGGGCGGCTCCGGCTCCTCCGCCCGTGGGTGCCGACGCAGCACGGCGAGCTGCAGCCGGAGCGCGTTGAGCGGCGTGCGCAGCTCGTGCGAGGCCATGGAGATGAACGAGTCGCGGGCGCGGACGGCCTGCGCGAGCTCGCGGTTGACCTCGCCCAGCGCCGCGCGCCCGCCCTCCAGATCCTCGATGGCCCCCTGCCGCTCGGATATCGCGGCGGCCAGGACCAGAAACGTCGGAGCAACGATGGACATGAAGGTCTGGAGCGACAGCAGGCTCTCGCCGAGCGCCGGTCGCACGAAGGGGCCGCGCCCGAGCACCGTGTATCCGATGGCCACCACCGAGGTCAGGAAGGTCGTGGAGGTCGCGCCCCGCTGGCCGAAGCGCACGGCCGCCCAGATCAGCAAGGGGAAGAGCGCATAGACGTGCCCGAAGGCGGTCTGCTCGGCGCCGGGAGCCGACCGGAAGACGGCGAGCGCACCGCCGAACAGGCCGGCACCGAGCGCTGCGGCCTCGAGGATGCGCCGGGGGTCCCTGCTCATGCGCAGGTTGCTCACCCACGCGAGCAGCACCGGCGCCACGACGAGATCGCCGATCACGTCGCCCACCCACCACGCGCGCCACGTCTCGAAGAGCCGATCGCGGGCCACGATGCCGCCGAGGAAGAGGCTCCCGACGCCCATGGTCGCGCTCACGAGCGTGCTCGCCAGTGCCGCCAAGCCGATCAGCGCGAGGACGTCGCGCAGCCGATCGAGCGACCGGCGGAACTCCACGCGCTCGAGCACGAAGGCGCCGATCACCGCCTCGAGCGTGTTGCCGGCCGCGATCCCGAGGGCGGTGGGGACCGGCGCGCCGATCCACCAGTTCACCAGGAACGCGCCCAGCGCCACGCCGGGCCACAGCCGGCGGCCGCCCACGAGCAGCGCCGCGAGCGCGAGGCCCGTCGGCGGCCACACGACGGTCGCGAAGCCGCTCACGGGGTCCATCTCGAGGCCGAGCTTCGCGACGGCGAGGTAGAGGGCGGCAAGCGCGAGGACGCTCAGCACGTAGCGAGAAGGCACCTTCGGCGATCCGGCCTCCGCCACGTCCTCACGTCCCACGGGGCGCCCGTCCGAGAACTGCACGCGCCACGGCCGAGTTCAAATCCGCGGCACCGTCCTCCGCTACGTCGCCACCTTGGCGACGATCTCCATCACGTCGAGGGTCTGGACCTTGTCCTCGAGCTCTCTCGCCTTGATCCCGTCGGACAGCATGGTCATGCAGAACGGGCACGAGACGGCGATGACCTCCGGGCTCGTCTCGAGCGCCTGCTGGGTGCGCAGGAGGTTCACGCGCTTGTCCGGGTCCTCCTCGATCCACATGCGCCCGCCGCCCGCCCCGCAGCACATGCCGAACTGCTTGTGGCGGCGCATCTCCCGCACCTCGGCGCCGGCCCTGGCGAGCACGGTGCGCGGCTCGTCGTAGATCTCGTTGAAGCGGCCATAGTAGCAGGAGTCGTGGTAGACGGTCCGCTTCTTGAACGCGGGCGGCACCTGGAGGCGGCCCTGCGCGACGAGCCGCGCCACCAGCTCGGCGGCGTGGATCACCTCGTACTGGCCCCCGAACTGCGGGAACTCATTCTTGATGGTGTTGAAGCAGTGGGGGCAATTGACGATGACCTTCTTCACGCCGGCCGCGTTCAGGCTCTCGATGCACGCCTGCGCCATCGTCTGGTAGAGGTACTCGTTGCCGAGGCGGCGCGCGGTCTCGCCGTTGCAGAGCTCCTCCCTGCCGAGGCAGGCGAAGTCGACGCCCGCCTTCTCGAGCAGCCGGGCGAAGGCCTGGGTGGTCTTCCTGTTGCGGTCGTCGAAGGCGCCGGCGCAGCCGACGTAGTAGAGGTACTCGGCGTCCGGCTTGTCGGCGACGGTGGGGACGCCAAGGCCAGCCGCCCAGTCGAAGCGCTTCTCGGCCCCCAGGCCCCAGGGGTTCGACTGCGTCTCCATGCCCTTGAAGGTGCGCGTGAGCTCGGTCGGGAAGCGGGCGGCCTCCTGCACCAGGTGGCGCCGCATGTCGACGATCTTGTCGACGTACTCGATCATCACCGGGCACGCCTCCTCGCACGCCCGGCACACGTTGCACGACCACAGCACCTCGTCCGTGATGACGGGGCCGACGATGTTCTCGCCCACCTCGGGCGGCTCGGCGGCGTCGCCGTTCGGGCGGTGACGGACGCGCTTCGCGACGACCTCGTCCTGGTGCGCGTAGAGGTAGTCGCGCAGGTCGAGGAGGAGCTGGCGCGGGGCGAGCGGCTTCCCGGTCGCGGTCGCCGGGCACTGCGACGAGCACCGGCCGCACTCCGTGCAGCTGAACATGTCGAGCACCTGCTTCCAGGTGAACTGGTCGATGTGCGAAGCGCCGAACGTGGTGGCGTTCTCCAGGTCCTGCTTGGAGAGCGCGCCGAGCGGCTCGAGCTTCTGGAAGAAGACGTTGGGCAGCGAGGTGATGACGTGGAAGTGCTTGGCGAGCGGCAGGAAGTTCAGCATGACGAGCACCGAGAGGTTGTGCGCCCACCACGCCACGGCGCCGACCGTCGCCACGAAACCCAGGCTCATCCCCGCCAGCCACGGTCGCACCACGTGGTTCGAGAGCGGCTCCCAGGAGCCTTCGCCGGCGATCGCCGGCTCGCTCGCGTGCAGCACGAGCCGGCTCGCGTCGTAGACCGGCCCCGAGCTCACGATGATGCCGATGCAGCCGAGGATGAGATACGCTTCCCAGTGGTGGTGGGCGCGCTGACGGTTCTCGGCCGGCGCGAACCCGATGAGGCGCATCGGGCGCGTGACCGCCCAGCGCGCCAGCAGGACGAGCACGCACACCAGCACGATCCCCTCGAAGCAGTCGCGCAGGAACATGTAGGGCCCGCCGAGCAGCGACGGGCTCATGAGCGGCACGTAGAAGTGCTCGCTGTAGGCGCGTCCGAACATGGTGAGGATCTGGAGGCCGAGCACCGTGAAGCCCCAGAAGACGAAGAAATGGAGCCAGCCGGCCAGCGTCTCCCGCACCCACGACACCTCAGGGCGGATGAACTTCTTCTGCCCGAGCGCGATGGTGACGACGGCCCACAGTCGCTTCGGGACGCGATCGACTTTGAAGCTTCCGGTGGCCGCGCGCAGCAGGTTGAACCGGCCCCACACCTGGTGGATGAAGAGCCCCACCGCGACCAGCAGGCACACGGTGAACAGGATGGCCGTCGGCATGCTCCCCGCTTAGTCCACGCCCTTCCCGCATGCAACAGCGCGTCATGCGTCTGGTGCTCACCGCCGCGCTCCTCCCCCTCGTCCTCCCAGCCGGCTGCCGGGACCGCGGTCCGGTGGCGGTGATCCAGGGGGCCGGCGGCGCGGTCGAGGTGGCGCTCGAGGTGGCCGCCACGCCCGCGGAGCGGGAGCGCGGGCTCATGTACCGCAGCTCCCTCGCCGAGGGCCGCGGCATGCTCTTCGTCTTCGACCAGGACGGGAACCACACGTTCTGGATGAGGAACACGCTCATCCCGCTCGACATGCTGTTCATCGCGCGCGACGGGACGGTGGTCGGCATCCACGCGAACGCAACCCCGCTCTCGACGGCCAACATCTCGGTCGGCAAACCGTCGCGCTACGTGCTCGAGGTCCCCGGTGGCTGGGCCGCCCGCCACGGGATCGCGGCGGGCGCGCGGGTCGAGTTCCGCGGTCTGAACGCCCTCAGCCAGCGAGCTGCCGGGGAATGATTACCGCCTAGCGACGTGGCTCGCGATGCATTCATCGGCAACCGACCGCCAGGACGCAGTTGCCGGCAACGCAGCGCGTGCATCCATCGGATTCGAAGCAGTCTGCGTCCTGCTGGCACGGGTGTGCGACCCGGAACATGACCGCGTGTGCGGTCTGTGTGCACACGATGGGACCCCCGCGCGGTCCGGCGGGCGAGAACTCCCATTCGTCGGTGACTCTCGCGATGCCGTTGCTGCCGGGTAGGGTGGCCGTCAGCTGATGAGCGAAGTTGTAATTCCGGATGGAACAGCAGTCGCCCGAATCGACAGTGAAGCCTTCTCCGGATACCGTCGTCTCCCCCGCGAAACCACAGGCGAGTAGGTCGGTACCAACCTGTGTCAGAATCAACTGATAGTGAGGGTAAAGAGCGACGAAATCAGGGTCAGGCGGAACCGTGCAGGTGTCCGTCGAGTCCGTTTCCGTGACTGTCCATTCGCCCGTCAGGTCCGGGATGCCCGGGGGAAGCGTGCTCGTCGTGGTGGTGCAGTGCTTGGCGGGGAGACAACGTACCACGACCCGACCTTTGTTGAATGTGCGCCGATGCCTTCCGGCCGTGAGGGAGATGGCGTACCGCGGGATCGGATCGGGGCAGTGCCGACCCAACATGGTCGTAGCAGCGCGCCGAGGGGTTACGCACGGGCCAGCGCTGCAGTCCGGTCCTCCAACGAGCGCGCACCGCAGGCCGTGAACATAGGGGGCGTTGAAGGTGCAGATGCCATCACACGCCTTGTCCAAGTCGCACAACCCAAGCCCTTTCACGCGACGGCCGAACGCTTGGACAACATCCGAGCCCCCATCCCGGCATGTCAAAAGCACCACTCGGGCAGTCGCCGAGGTGCAGAAGAGCATCAACCAGGCGCCTGCAATTGCCAACCGGCAGTGCATCTGGAAGCCGCTGGGGTACCGATCCCGCGAAGCGCCGTGAAGAAGGTCGGCAATGGACATGCTAGCTAGTTTCAACGTCCTCTCCGACCGGCGTTCAAGTCTGCTAGAGTCGGAAGCGCGCGTCAAGAAGTGACCTCGGCGTGCCGGAAGGCCCAGGACGTGAGCCGTCAGCCTGGGCCCTCGCCCAGGAGTGGCTGAAGCCGACAGACGAAACGGCGGCAGACCACCTCGCCACGCACGGCTCGGCCAAGGCGAAAGCATCCAGTGGTATCAGAATGCGCGACGTGGCATCAGGAGTCCGGCCAACCGCCAGACGAGGCGTCGAAGCCGCAGCGACGCGGGCAACCTTGAATTTCCGGGGAGCGCATACTAAGGACCGAGTGTCTCGCCGGAAGATCCGACGCATGGGAATCAAGGAGAATCTGGCCGAGCTCGAGCGCCGGAACCGCGAGGCGCTGCTCGGCGGCGGCGAGGAGCGCCTCGCCAAGCGCCAGGCCGAGGGCAAGCTGACCGCGCGCGAGCGCATCGACCAGCTCCTCGACCCGGGGAGCTTCGTCGAGCTCGACCGCTTCAAGACCCACCGCTGCCTCGACTTCGGCATGGCCGAGCGGAAGATCTACGGCGACGGCGTGGTCACCGGCCACGGCACCATCGACGGCCGCCTGGTCTTCGTCTTCTCGCAGGACTTCACCGTCTTCGGCGGGAGTCTCTCCGGCGCCTTCGCCGAGAAGGTGGT
>VBKJ01000176.1 GCA_005879795.1 Deltaproteobacteria bacterium | reverse complement strand
GCGCGCCGCGCGGTTGGCCGAGGATGGCGGCCACCTGGCCGTAGGTGACCACCCTGCCGCGCGGGATGCGACGGACGACGCGATAGACCAGGCGGTAGAAGGGCGGCGGCCCGGAGCGGGGTGTGCGTCTCTGCTCACGCCGCCGAGGTCTGATCGCGCTCGGGTCGATCACCGCACCGCCACCTCGGCGCCGACCAGCATCCCCACGATGACGCATCCTGCGAGTGCCGTCAGCGCCAGACCTACCCGCACCGACCTCGGCTCGTAGCGGAACGCGACCGTGTGCCGGCCCGCCGGCACGGCGACCGCGCGGAAGGCCAGGTTCGCGCGGTGGAGCGTCGCCGGCTGGCCGTCGACGTAGGCCCTCCAGCCCGGATACCAGGCGTCGGTGTTGACCAGGTAGCCGCCCGCCTCGGTCGCGACGCTCCACGAAGCCTCGGTGGGCGCGTAGGCAACGGTGCTCACCTGGTCGTCGCCCCCACCCGCCACCGGCCGGACGTCGGCGGGGCCGCTGATGACGACCCGAGTGTAGATCGCGTCGGGCGCGCTCCGCAGGATCTCCAGGGCCCTCGCGTCGCTCTCCGCCACGACCGCGTCGTGGACGACGAAGCTGCGCGGCTGCACCCGGGCGAGCTCGGCGAGGTGGACGCTGTCGTACTGCTCCACGCTCCGGACGCCGCGCGGCGGCGGCTCTCCGGCGGCGACCACGTACTTCACGTTGAGCACTCTCAGGAGCGGGGACTCGACGGAGCCAAGGAGCGAGCCGTAGGTGATCCACGGCAGGCGGCCCGCGGCGTCGAGGTAGGCCGCGTACCAGCGTGTCGGGAAGTCGAGGCCGCGGACGTCCGCGAGCCCGTACATCATGTGTGCGTCGGGGACCAGGTCCTCACCGAGCGCCGTCACGCGGTGGAGCGTCCGGTCGCCGGCGAGCCGCGACGCGGCCGGGGTCGTCGGGTAGAAGTCGCGAAGCGGCACCGCAGGCGTGTACCCGCGCCCGAGGCCAACCAGCTCTGCCGCCAACAGGACGACGAGAATCGGCCCGCGCGCGGAGCCCCTCGCCAGCAGCCAGCCGCCGAGCGCGACGACGGCGGGCGCGTACATCGCGAGGTTCCCGAGGCGGAACGCTGCCACCATGCCGGCCACCACCGCGTCGAGCTCTTCATGGTAGTACTCGAGCGCGTGGGCCGGCGCGGGCAGGGCCGCGTACTTCGCGTCCACGACGTGCCGACCCCAAGCCGTGAGGCGCGGGAGCATGTGCGGCAACAGGAGGTTGCCCGCCGCGGCGAGCAGCGCGCCCGCCGCCACGACCGCCACCGCCAGGCGGACGAAGCAGCGGCGGCCCGGGCCCCCGTCCAGCACGGCGTCGAACCCGAATCCTGCCAGCACGGCGAGCCCGAACGACATCACCAGCCGGAGCCGCGCCGGGTTCGCGTGTGCGAGGCCCGGAAGGGCGTTCAGCCAGTCGAGCACCGGGAGGTGGAAGGCCATGCCGGCAGCGATGAGCGCGAGCAGCGCGAGCGCCCGGACCGGCGACGCCGGCTCGCGACGCAAGCACAGCGCGACCAGCGCGCAGAGGAGCGCCACGGTCCCGACGTGGAGGACGTTCTCGTTGTAGTTCCCCCATGGGAGATAGGAGCGGTACGGCCCCGGCCAGGTCGGGTTGCCGTACAGGTTCGGGAAGAGCACGAGCGGGAGGGCGAGCACCTCGTGCCAGGAGCGCGGGTCGAAGAGGGCGATCCCGGCCGGGAGCCGGCGCTGGTACTCCGCGCTCAGCGGCAGCCATTCGAGGAAGGGCAGGAGCTGCACGGCCGCCAGCGCCGTGCCGAGCGCTACCGCGAGCGCGGGCAGGAGGAGAAGTGCGAGCTGGCGGCGGCCGGCGCCCTGCCACCAGCGGAGCCCGTAGTAGGCGCCGAGGCAGAAGAGCACGTCGACCGACGTCTCGATGTGGCCGCCCGTGAACTGGATGCCGACGAGCGCTGCGAGCAGCGCGACCGCGCGCATCCGCCGGGCACCGCTCTCGGCCGCGCGCAGGCGTTCGCCCGCCAGCACGAGCGCGGGCAGCCAGACCGCCACGTTGGTGTGCGGGTGGCCGAGCCAGACGATCATGTAGCCGCACAGCATGAAGGAGAGGCCGGCCACGAGCGCGCCCGTGCGACTCACGCCGTGGAAGCGCGCCAGCAGGTAGGTGGAGAAGCCGGCGATCCACAGGCGCGCGAGCGCGCTCCACGCGAAGGTCCGCGCGAACGGTGCCGCCGTGAGCAGCAGGTTGATCGGGTAGAAGACGGCCGACTGCATGCTCGCGATGAACGGCGTGCCCGCCAGGCTGTACGGGTTCCAGAGCGGGAGCTCGCCCCGGCGCACCGACTCCCACGCGAAGTGGCGCCAGGGAACGAACTGGTACGCGACGTCGAAGGCGAGCGGGTTCGCGGGACGTGTGAAGCCGGGCGGCGCCCGCTCGGCGAAGAACGGGGTGGCGAAGAGGACGTCCGCGCCGCTCAGAACGGCGTCGCCGACGAGCGACGTCCACAGGAGCGCAAGGAGCGGGACGATGAGGAGGAGCCCGGCGAGGAGACGCTCGCGCCGCGCGGTGGTCACCTCACTTCGGCGCCTTCACCGTCATCAGGAGCCGCCGCGCCTGCGCCGAGATCGCCTGCGGTACGTTCTTCGAGCGGGCGATGAGGCGCAGATCCCGCTCCCCCAGCGTCGACAGCTGCCTGAGCGCGATCGGGAGCCGCGCCTTCGGGTTGGTCGCCAGGCCGAGGCGCACCTGGTAGTTCCGCATCCACTCGCGCCGCTCCGTGATCATGCGGAGCAGCTCCTCGTCGACGCTCTTGTTGCGCGTGACGGCAATCACCTCGTCCTCGCCGATGCGCGGGTTCATGACCACGAAGCGGCGGAGCAGCTTGTTGGTGTCGCGGATCAGGATCATGCGCGCGTCGCGGTTGCCGCGCAGCGCGAGCTTGATCTTCGCGGCCATCGACATGCGGAGGATCTGCGCGTAGAGGTTCTGGGGCGGCGGCGCCTTGCGCTCCTCGGGCTCCTCGAGCAGCTCGGCGGGCACCACGATGCCGTCCTCGCCCGCCTCGATCTTGCGGACGAGCTCGGCGGCCTCGGGCTCGCCGAGCTCGGGCGTCTCCTCAGGCATGGCGCTCGGCCCTCGCGGCCTGCGCCTGCTTGATGATCTTCTCGGCGATGTGGGGCGGCGCCTCCTCGTAGTGCGAGAACTCGAGCTCGAAGTCGCCCCGGCCGCTCGTCATCGAGCGCAGGTCGGGCGCGTAGCGCAGCACCTCGGCCATGGGCACGTTGGCCCGGATCACCTGCTGCCCGGTGCTGCCCTTGGGCTCGGCGCCGAGCACCTTGCCGCGGCGGCTGTTCAGGTCGCCGATGACGTCGCCCATGAACTCGCCCGGCACCGTGACCCGCATGGTCATGATCGGCTCGAGCAGGCAGGGGCGGCACTGCTCGAAGGCGGCCTTGAAGGCGAGGCGGCCGGCGATCTTGAACGACATCTCCGAGGAGTCGACGTCGTGGTAGGAGCCGAAGTAGAGCTTCGCCTTCACGTCGACGATCGGGTAGCCGGCGATGATCCCCTCGGCCAGCACCTCGCGCACCCCCTTCTCGACCGCGGGGATGAAGTTGCGCGGGATGACGCCGCCGACGACCGCGTCCTCGAACTCGAACCCCTTGCCGCGCGGGAGGGGCGAGAGCTCGAGCCAGCAGTCGCCGTACTGTCCGTGGCCGCCGGTCTGCTTCTTGTGCTTCCCCTGCGCCTTGGCCGTCCCCTTGATCGTCTCCTTGTACGGCACCTTGGGCGCCTTCAGCTCGACCTCGGCGCCGAACTTGCGCTTTAGCCGCTCGACCGCGACCTCGAGATGGAGCTGGCCGGTCCCCGAGACCACGAACTCCTTGGTCTGCTCGTCCCGGTGGACCCGTAATGCGGTGTCCTCCTCCATGAGCCGGTGGAGCCCCTGCATCACCTTCTCGTCATCCGCCTTGCTCTTGGGCTGGAGCGCGAAGGAGATGGCGGCCGGGGTGTCGGGGAGCGGCGGGAAGACGACGGGGCTCTTCTCGTCCGCGAGCGTGTCGCCCGAGGCCGTCTCCTTGAGCTTCGCCACCGCGACGATGTCGCCCGCCACCGCGGACGGGATCTGCGTCTGCTTCTTGCCCTCGAGCTTGAGCGGGTGGCCGATGCGCTCGCGCCCGTCGCGCGCGGTGTTGGCGCAGTTGAGATCCGCGTGGATGCGGCCCGAGACGACGCGCAGCACCGCCAGCTTGCCCGCGAACGGGTCGACGATCGTCTTGAAGACGTAGGCCGCGAAGGGCGCGGTCGGGTCCGCCGCACGCTCGACCTCCTCGCCGGTCCTGGGGTTGTCGCCCTTCCACGGCGGGAGGTCGGCCGGCGAGGGCAGGAGGTCGACGATCGCGTCGAGCAGCGGGTGGACGCCGATCGCCTTCCCTGGCGCGCCGCACAGGACGGGCAGGATCTTCCCCGCGCGCGCCGCCTCGCGCAGCCCCTCGCGCAGCTCCTCGGCGCCGAGCTCCGTGCCCTCGAGGTACTTCTCGAGGAGCGCGTCGTTCGCCTCGGCGATGGTCTCGACCAGACGGTCGCGCGCCTTGCTCGCCGCCTCGGCCACGTCGGCCGGCGGCGCGCCTTCCTGGAACGTCCCCGACTCGCCCTGGTAGAGGAACGCCTTCCCCGAGAGCACGTCGACCACCCCCCTGAACTCCGCCTCGGCGCCGATCGGCACCTGCAGCACGGCGGGCGTGGCGCCGATCGCCTTCACGTCCTCGAGCGCGTGCTCGACCGTCGCCCGCTCGCGGTCCATGCGGGTCACGAAGGCGATGCGCGGGAGGGCGAGCTCCTCGCACCAGGCCCACACCTTCTCCGCCTCGACCTTCGTCTCGCCGCCGGTCGGGCCGAGGACCAGCACCGCGCCGGTCGCGGCGCGGAGACAGTTGCGCGTGTCGTGCAGGAAGGCCGAGTAGCCGGGCGTGTCGATCAGGTTGAGCTCGTGCTTGCGCCACCCGGCGTGGTGCAGCGTCGCCGTGATCGAGCTCTTGCGGCGCACCTCCTCGGGCTCGACGTCGAAGGCCGAGGAGCCGTCGTCGACGCGGCCGAGCCGGCTGGTCGCGCCGGCGGCAAAGAGGAGCGCGTCGGCGACCGTCGTCTTCCCGGCCCCGCCCTGCCCCACGATGGCGACGTTTCTCAACCTGGCCACGTCCTCAGCTGACATCCCGTCCTCCGTTGCGCTCGTAGACGATGCGGAGCCCGTCGAGGGTCAGGAACTCGTCCACGGCCTCGATGGTGGTGGACACCGGGGCGATGAGCGAGGCGAAGCCCCCGGTGGCGAGGGCGCGGGCCCTGGGGTCGTTCTCCCTGCGGATGCGCTCGACCAGCCCGTCCACCAGCGCGGTGTAGCCGTAGGCCACGCCCGACTGGATGGCGTGCACGGTGTTGCGGCCCACCACCTTCTCCGGCCGCACCAGCTCGACGCGCGTCAGCTTCGCGGCCCGCACGAAGAGCGCGTCGAGCGAGATGCCGATGCCGGGCACGATGACGCCGCCGGCGTACTCGCCACGCGCGGTCACGTAGTCGAAGGTGGTCGCCGTGCCGAGGTCGACCACGATGCAGGGCCCGCGCGTGCGTTCGTAGGCGGCCACCGAGTTGGCGATGCGATCCGCGCCGATTTCCCGCGGATTGTCGTAGAGGAGCGCCATGCCGGTCTTGACGCCCGGGCCGACGAAGAGCGGCGCGTGGCCGAAGAACTTGCGGCCGAGCTCCTCGAGCATCCCGTGCATGGGCGGCACGACGCTCGAGACGGCGATCCCGCTGATGTCCTCCGGGGAGGCACCGCCCACGCGGAAGAGGCCGAGCAGCATGACGCCGTACTCGTCCGCGGTGCGCTCGGGCTCGGTCTGCACCCGCCAGTGACGCGCCAGGCGGTCGCCCTCGTAGACGCCGACCTTGGTGTGGGTGTTGCTGACGTCGATCGCGAGCAGCATCAGCGGTACCCGCCGGCCACCGTCACCTCGCCCGCGACCACGCGCACCACGTCGCCACCCGGGCGGCGGAGCCGGAGCGCTCCGTCGTCATCGAGGCCCACCACCCGCCCGGCCAGCTCCCCCTCCGGCGAGGCGACGCGGACCTCGGCGCCCGTCAGCACGGAGTACGATTCCCATTCGGCGCGCACGCTCGCGAATCCCCTCGCAAGGAAGCGACCATAACGTGCCTCGAGCGCGGCGAGCAACCGGCCCGTGAAGGCCGCGCGGTCCACCCGCCGGCCGGTGGCGAGGCGCAGCGAGCCGGCCTTCGGGCGGAGCACGGGCGGGAAGGCCGTGCGCGGGGCGTTCAGGTTGACGCCGATGCCCGCGATCACGTGGTGCACGCGCTCGCCCTCGGACTCCAGCTCGACGAGGATGCCGGCGACCTTGCGGTCGCCGAGGAGCACGTCGTTCGGCCACTTGATCCCGGGCCGGAGCCCGGTCTCCTCCTGGACGGCCGCCGCGACCGCGGCGCCCGCGACGAGCGCGAGCTGCGGCACCGCGCTCGGCGCGAGCGGGGGGCGGAGCACGATCGAGCAGTAGAGGTTCAGCCCCGCCGGCGAGTGCCACTGCCGGCCGAGCCGGCCCCGCCCGGCGGTCTGGCGCTCGGCGATGACCGTCGTGCCCTCGGGCGCGCCGCCGCGCGCGAGGTCGCGCGCCACGCGCTGGGTCGAGTCGACCTCCTCGAGCCAGTGGACGCACCGCCACGCGCCCCGGAGGTGCGGCGCGAGCTCCGCAGGGCCGAGGCGGTCGGTCACGGGAGCGGCTCGATCTTCAAGTTGAGGTCGGCAGCGGGCGCGGAGTGCGTGAGCGCGCCCACCGCGACGAACGCGACGCCGGCGCGCGCGAGCGCCTCGAGCTGCTCGAGCGTGACGCCGCCCGAGGCCTCGAGCGGCACGCGCCCGCGCGCGATCCGGACCGCCTGCGCGACGTCCGCGAGCGGCATGTTGTCGAGGAGGATCAGGTCGGGGCCGGCCGCGACCGCCGCGGCGACCTCGGCGACCGTCCGGCACTCGACCTCGAGCGGCAGCCCGGGAAGGGCCGCGCGCGCCCTCCGGACCGCCGCCGCCACCTCGCCGCCCCCGAGCGCCAGGTGGTTGTCCTTGATGAGGATGGCGTCGTCGAGCCCCAGGCGGTGGTTCGTCCCGCCGCCGGTGCGGACGGCGTACTTGGCGAGGGCGCGCATCCCGGGGAGCGTCTTGCGCGTGTCGCGCACGACGAGCGGGGTACCACGCACGCGCTCGACGTAGGCGCGCGTGAGCGTCGCGATGCCGCAGAGATGCTGGAGGAGGTTCAGGGCGACGCGCTCGCCGGCCAGGAGAGCGCGCGCGGGCCCCTCGAGCGTCGCCAGCACCTGCAGGGGCGCCGCCAGGGCGCCCTCGTCGGCCTCGGCGGACCCGCGTACGTCGCCCAGCCGCCGGAACACGCGCTCGAGGAGCGGCAGCCCGCACACGACGAGCGCCTGCTTGGCGCGGACCCGGCCGCGCGCGCGGGCGGCGGCGGGGACGAGCGCCTCGGAGGTGCGGTCGCCGGCACCCAGGTCCTCGGCCAGCGCGAGGTCGATCAGCGCGCCGACGCGTGGGTCGTCCCAGGGCGCGACCACCGGCTCACGTCTCCAGCGGCGCGAACTCCACCTCGACCACCTCGAACGCCCCGTCGAGCCCCGCCCTGGGCCGGAGCGCGTACTCCGCGACGCGCGCCGCCGCCATCACGTCGGCGGCGACCGGGGCGAGGCTCGTGAGCGTCGCCGGCGAGGCCGCGAGCGCGAGCCGCGCCACCCCGCGGCCGACCGAGACGCCCGCCTCGGACTTGCGCTTGTTGATGGCCGCGAAGCAGCCGACCGCGGCCTCGAAGCTCGCCGGGTCGGCGGGCGCGGCGACCGGCTCGAAGTCGCGGCGGCCCGGCCACGGCGCGGCGTGGACGCTCCGGCTCCCGGTCTCCTCGGCGAACGCCCAGGACCAGATCTCCTCCGCGATGTAGGGCAGCACGGGGGCGAAGAGACGGAGCAGCACGCCGAGCCCCAGGCGCAGCGCCGCCACCGCGGACGGGTCCCCCTCGCGCGCGCGCCCCTTGGCGAGCTCGAGGAAGGTGTCGGTGAAGTCGCTCCAGAAGAACGCCTCCATGTCCTGGAGCGCGTGCGCGAAGTCGAACTCCTCGAACGACGCGGTCACGCGCTCGACCAGCGCGGCGAGGCGGTGCGCGAAGGCGCGGTCGAGCTCGGCGGTGACCGGCCCGTCGGGGGCGACCTGCGAGAGCACGAACTTGCCCGCGTTGAAGAGCTTGGTGACCAGGCGCTTCCCGATCCTGAACACCTTCGGGTCGAAAGCGGTGTCGGTGCCGAGCCGCGCGCCCGCCGCCCAGTAGCGGACGCCGTCGGCGGTGTACTCGTCGAGGAGGTGCATGGGCGTCACCACGTTGCCGCGGCTCTTCGACATCTTCTTGCGCTCGGGATCGAGGATCCAGCCCGAGATGACCGCGTGCCGCCACGGGATCGTGTCCTCGTGCAGGAGCGCCTTGGCGATCGTGTAGAAAGCCCAGGTGCGGATGATCTCGTGGCTCTGCGGGCGGATGTCGGCGGGGAAGAGGCGGCGGTGGCGCGCCGGGTCGAGGAGCCAGCCCGAGCTGATCTGCGGCGTGAGCGAGCTGGTGAACCAGGTGTCGAAGACGTCGGGCTCGCCAGTGAAGCCGTCCGGGCGGTCGCGCTGCCCCGGCTCGTAGCCCGGCGGCGCGGCGGTCATCGGATCGACGGGCAGGACGCTCGCCTCCGCCACGATCGGCCGGGCGTGGTCCGGGCGGCCGTCGCCGCCGAGCGGGTACCAGACGGGGATCGCCGGGCCGAAGAAGCGCTGGCGGCTGATGCACCAATCCATCTGGAGGTTCTCGGTCCAGTTGCGGTAGCGCAGCCGCATGAAGTCCGGGTGCCACTCGATCTGGTCGCCCTTGGCGAGGAGCGCCTCCTTCTTGTCGAGGAGACGCACGAACCACTGCCGGGTCGAGATGAACTCGAGCGGCCGGTCGCCCTTCTCGTAGAACTTGACCGCGTGGGTGACCGGCACGGGCTCGCCGCGCAGCGCCGGCTCGCCGCCGGCCGGAGCGCGGAGCAGCTCGACGATCGCCTTGCGCGCGGCGGCGACCGTCTTGCCCGCGAGCTGGCCGTAGTGGCGGCTCGCGGCCGCGGGGTCGCGGCTCTCCCAGCCCGGGCTGCCGAAGCTGACGGGGACCAGGCGGCCGTCCCGGCCGAGGACCTGGCGGAGCGGCAGCTTGTGCTCGCGCCACCACTGCACGTCGGTCGCATCGCCGAAGGTGCACACCATGAGGATGCCGGTGCCCTTCTCGGGGTCGACCAGCTCGCTCGGGAAGATGGGGACGGGGACGTGGAAGAGCGGCGTCACGGCGCGCCTGCCGAAGAGGTGGCGGTAGCGGGCGTCGGAGGGATGCGCCGTCACCCCGACGCACGCGGGCAGCAGCTCGGGCCGCGTCGTGGCGATGACGAAGCCCTCGTCGCTCCCTTCGACGGCGAAGGCGACGTGGTGGAACGCGCCCTGCACGGGCCGGTCCTCCGCCTCGGCCTGCGCCACCGCGGTCTGGAAGTCGACGTCCCACACGGTGGGAGCCTCGATGCTGTAGACGTGCCCCTTCGCGAAGAGGTCGCAGAAGGAGAGCTGCGCCAGCTGGCGGCAGTGCGCGTCGATGGTCGAGTACTCCTGGCGCCAGTCCACCGAGAGGCCGATCCGCTGCCAGAGGGTCTTGAAGGCCTCCTCGTCCTCGCGCGTGACGCGCAGGCAGAGGTCGATGAAGTTCCGGCGGGAGACGATGCGCGGCGGCTCCTTCGCCCTGGCCGGCGTCGCCGGCTCGAGCACGAGGTCGGGCTCGTAGGGGGCACGCGCGTCGCAGCGGACGTGGAAGTAGTTCTGCACCCGCCGCTCCGTCGGCAGCCCGTTGTCGTCCCAGCCCATGGGGTAGAAGACGTTCCGGCCCCGCATGCGCTGGTAGCGCACGATGACGTCGGTATGGGTGTAGCTGAACACGTGGCCCACGTGCAGCGAGCCGGAGACGGTGGGCGGCGGCGTGTCGACGACGAAGGTCTCCTCGCGCGGGCGGGCGGGGTCGT
>VBKJ01000175.1 GCA_005879795.1 Deltaproteobacteria bacterium | reverse complement strand
AAGAACGTGGCACGCCGGTTGAGCGTCCGTATCCACGTGGGCCGGTCGAAGGCGAGCATCCCCTTCCACATGTTCTTCTTGGTGACCCCCGGGAGGGCCGGGGTGTCGATGACCGACACCTTGCCGAGGTCGAAGAACGGGATCCCGACGTCGTAGATGGTCTCGAAGCGATAGACGGTCTGCGTGTACTGCTCCTCGGAGTAGTTCAGCGAGGCGCCGACCGTGTGCACGTACGGCGCGATGAACTCGGCGGGGAAGATGCCGCGGGCGGTGAGGCTCCGCAGCCGCGCCTGATCGACGGCGTCGTCGAACGTCCGCCGCACGGCGCGCAGCGGCGCGTAGTTCGTGCCGTCGTCTCCCGCCCAGCGCTGGTAGAAGTAGTCGAGGGTGAACTCGATCCCCTGCGGGGTCATACCGTGGTAACGCACCCCGACCTGGCTGTTCTCCATCGGGTTGCGCGAGTAGTCGCCCTTCTCGAACAGCTTGGTGCCGTTCAGGAGCCGCGTGCATGCGGGCTGGCCCGCGCGCGGCCCGGTCGCCTGCCGGAGCCGCGAGTTGGCCAGGCACGGCCCGTCGAAGAAGGCGCCGTCCACGGGATTGGTGAGTGGATCATAGAAAGGCAGGCCCCAGGGCCGCGGCAGGAACGCCTGCTTCGCCGGCATCCAATCGCCAGGGTTCCAGTACCACTCGAGGAAACTCTGCGAGAACCGCCACACGTCGCCCAGGTCGTAGAGGAACTTGATGATCCACAGGGGGCGGCGGATCTCGTCCCACCCGAACCCGGGGGCGGGAAGCTCCTGTTGGAAGTGCCAGGTCAAGTCGAGGGGATTGACGCGATCGAGCATGCGGAAGTTGTCGGTCTCGCCCCAGACGATCTGCTGGCGGCCGCCGCGCACCGTCAGCGGCAGCCCCCGGAACTTCAGGTCGATGTAGGCCTCGCGGAGCTGGTTGTCGAACTTGAGCGCCGTGCGCTCACCCCGGCTGAGCCCGCTCAGCTCGAGCTGCCCGCGCCGGAGCCGCTTGAAGCCCGACGGCGTGCTGAACCCGACCCGGGTGGCATAATCGAAGTAGTCCATTCCCCCGTACGCCCGTCCGTGGACGTCCTCCTTCTGCACGAAGCCCGGCGTGACGTCGTAGACGCTGTCGTAGACGCCGCGCCACAGGAGGAGGAGGTGGGATCTCTCGAGGAAGGGGACGTCGTACTTCCCGTAGAACCGGCCGGCCTGGAGCCAGTCGTAGTCCAGGCGGACGTGGGCGGTGTTTCGATTCTGGATGTACTCGTACGTGCTCGCGTCGGGGTCGCGGACGAGGTTCTGCGACTGCAGGTTGCCCGAGAGCTGCAGCGGTCCGAACCGCTGGGTGGCGGCCGCCCGCGGTGGCGGGGCGGCGACGGCGGCGAGCGCCACGAAGACGATGAGCCGAGAGTGGCAGCGCCCCATCGGCCGCCCGCTACGACCCCGGGGCCGGGCCGAGCCACATCTCCTGCATCGGCAGGAGCGAGGCGCCCGGCCCGGGCAGGCCGGTCAGGGTGTCGACCGTGGTCGTGCCGCTGACCGGTTCGCAGAACGTCCCCGCCAGCACGGCGCGGGCGCGTCGGGAAGCAGGGGCGCGTCGTGTCGCTCGAGCAGCAGAGCTGGCTCACCCCGCCCTTCACGTCGACGCACACGGGCAAACCGGTGACGGGATCGGGCGCCATGTCATGGCAGGCGGCTCCGCTGCACGTCGCGTTGCACACGCCGCCGCCGGGGCAGTCGTCGTCCTGGCTCTGGCCCGGACACGGCTTGGGGCCCTTCAACGTCGACGTCCCCGTGGTGAGCGGAAAGGTGACGGGGACGGTCCCTGCCGGGGTGCCCGGGGGCGGGCAATCGGAGGAGGTTGTGAACGTCTGGTTGCCCGGGGCATTGCCCACCACGACGATCCCCTCGGTCCGGCACGCCTGGCCCTGCCGCGGACCGCTGTCGCAGGTCCCGGCCTTGCCGAGGTCGCTGCCCGAACAGCGCGGGCAGAGCCGGTTCGGCGAGGAGAGGAAGATGTCCGACAGCAGGTGCAGGTTCACCGCAATCGCCCCGGTCTGGACGTTCGCGGTCCCGTCGGTGAGCTTCGGGCTGGCGAACCGGCTGGAGAGGCACACGGCGATGCCCTGGCTCAGGAGCGGGAGCGGCGGTCCGAAGGTCGGGCCATTCACCTGATCGGTACTCGGCTGGCCCTCCAGGCACGAGGGGTCCGTGCTCGCGTCGCAACCCGTGAGGCACATGCGCAGGACCGTACCCGTCACCTGCGGAAAGTTGTGGGAGCTTCCCGTCCAGCCGCTGTCGAGGTCCGTGCCCGTCGGCTCGACGGTCAGGGTGAGCTCGCGGGGTCCTCCCGCGGCGTTGGCTGGACACTGGCCCGCGCCCTTGTTCGGCACGCAGCGCAGGACGAGCACGTCGCCGTCCCGTTTCGGCCTGCTGCTCGCGAGGGCCGTGAGCCGGAGCCTCAGCGTCTTCGACGGCTTCGCGCGCTTCCTCCCCTGGCGGAGCCCTAGCGTGACGAGGGTCGCCGGGCCGCAGGTGGGCGCCGTAAGGGATGGCGGCGGCTGGAGACCGAGCTGCTGGGCCTTGGCAGAGAGTCTCACCTCGGTCAGCGGCTGGGGTGTGCAGCCGGGCACGTCGCTCTGGAAGACGCAGATGGACACGCCCAACGTGCAGACGCCATTCGGTGTCGCGTCGACGTCACATGCCGGGTCGCCGTCCTGGCAATCGACGCCCACCTTGCCCCTGTTCGCCTGCACGCCCGCGCTGGTGACCTGCCACTCGGCGTAGCAGTCGGTCTTCGCCGCGCCGCCGCCAGCGACGAGGGCCGGTGACGGCCGCGCGTGGGCGAACGGCAGGACGAGGGCCAGCAGCCAGGGCGAACGGCTTCGCTTCATGACGGTCCCTTCATCATGGCCCCGCAGAACTCAGGGCCTCGTCGGTGGTGCGAGGTTCATCCACTGCTCGACCCGAAGATTCCGCAAACGACCCGGGGGCCGAAGCCCCTCTCGCGCGTGCTGTAGGCTACTTCCGGGTACTTGGGCAAGCACCTCGGCCGCCCTGCCGGACGCGCCTCCGGAGCCCCCGGACAGGGGGATGGGAGCAGGCCGTGCTGAACGGGATGCCGCCCTCGACCTGCGTGGAAGGGGTGGTTGCCGTCGAGCACCACGACGACGACCACCGCCACGACCACGGACCCAACCACGACGACCAAGCATCGGCAGACCACCACGACCACGACGACGACCAGCACGACGGCCACGATCTCGTGCGGCGACGTGAACGGGGACGGCGTCGTGAATATCGGTGACGCGCTCCTCACGGCGCAGTATGACGTCGGTCCGCGCACGTGCGGACAGGCGCCCTTCAGTCACCCCGAGGTCTGCGACGTCGACCGGGACGGCGCTTGCAACGTCGGTGATGCGCCGATGATGGCGCAGTGCGACGTGGGGCTGTTCAGCTGCGCTTTCTCGTGCACCCCGTTGTCGTGCCCATGAGTTCGAAGGACGGCTCTACCCCACACAGCGGCCGGCTGCCGTGCGCGACCGGGTCTCCTAGAAAATGAAGGGCACGAGTCTCCACGTGCGGTCCTCATAAGCCGTGTACCGTTCTCCGAACGCCTCGGCCATCATCGCTTCTTCGGAACGAATCCGGTAGCTGAAGACGGCCAACCCGCCCACCACGACGATCAAGGCGGTGATCCAGTTCAGCGTCGCCAGCGCGGCCCCGCCCCACATGAGCATGATGCCCAGGTAGCCTGGATGCCGGATGACGCGGTAGGGTCCGTCCTGCACGATGCGCTGCCCCTGCGTGATGCGCAGGGTGCGCGTGTAGTACGCGCCGAGCGTCTGATTTGCCCACCAGCGCAGAGCGATTCCGCCGACCATGATCACGATCCCCGCCCAGCCGGTGAGCGAAGGGTGGCCGAGGCGGCCACGCGGGATCAGGTTGAGGAGCGGCGCGAGAAGGAGCGCCAGGAGCGCGACGCCGAAATACGCCCCGATCAGGCGGGTGCTGGCCCGATCCGATTCCCCCGAATCCAGTCTCTTGGCCTCGCTGCCCTGGCGAAGCCGCCCTTCGGTGACGAGAAACAAGCCTAGGAGCACGTAGGCAAGCAGGGTGGTACAGGCGCTCACGCCGGCTGAATCGACACGATTTCCAATTCCGGGGCCTCCTCTTCGCAGCGAGCACCCGGGATCGTCTTCAGGATCGCCTGCGCGACCCGACGGGACAGTCCGAAGAACTCATCGTCTCCGAAGCCGGCCCCGCTGTGGAACAGCCCGGCGTTGTAGGGGCTGCCGTCGATGAGTGAATCGCGGCGGTCGTAGTGCCCGAGCACGTCCGCATGATCCGCGACGACGAAGCCACTCACTTCCTCCGGCTTGTCCGGGTGTACGATCTGGCGGACCGTGTTGACGACGCCATCGTTCAACGTGGCGTCAATCGCGGCCGGCATCTGGCTGTGCTGGCTACGGATCACGAACCGAGGGCGCGTCCTGATCAGGTCTTCCAATAGGCGCCCGCACCGGTCCACGGCGGGTGACGCTTGGCCGTCCCCCTTCGTCAGACCGTGCATGTCCGAGAAGAAGGAGTCGCTGGGGCGCTCGCCGTCCGCTCTCAGTGGAGTACCGGTGACAAAGCACGTGAGGGAGACTCCCGGCTCCGCCTTGTGCGTCGCGCGGACCCCTTCCATGTAGGACGGTCGAAGATTTCCGATGAGCTCGCGATGGAAAGCGACCTGGCGCAGGAAGTTCACCACATCCTTCGGGTGCGTCACCTGCAGTTGCGCGACGACGTGCGCCTCCTGCGGTACGAGCCAGAGAAGGTGCCAGGCAAGGCGGACGGCATCGGTCACCGGCACGGCCCAACTGAAGAAACGGTTGTCGGCCCACGAGGCGAGCCAACTATCGGCCAGACAGGTTCCGTAGTGGGGAGCCGAGATCGTCACGACGCTTCTGATCTTCCGACGTACTTCGTTCGACCTCTTGTCCCACCCCCGGCCCTCCAGCGGCTTCGTACAGGCGAGCAGTTGGGCATCGACGCCGCCCGTGCTGTGTCCGATCAGATGGATGCGCTCCACGCCGACGACGGTCCGCTCGACCTCGGAGAGGCTCGTCGCGCAGAGGTCGCTCAGGTAGCCGACCAGATGGCCCTGCCGCTTTGCGAGAGACTCGGTCGGCAGCGTGGTGCAGGGAACGACCGGAACCGGGTAGCCGAGGGCCTCTTCGAGCAGGCCCCGCATGACCGCAAGGAG
>VBKJ01000174.1 GCA_005879795.1 Deltaproteobacteria bacterium | reverse complement strand
ATAGAACGGCGTGAACAACCAGCCCAAGAGCAGCAGGATGAGGCAGGCGAGCCACTCGAAGTGGCCCACCGCGAGCCCGCTCGCCGCCCCGGTGCCCGCGAGACCGACCAGATGCTCGCTCCCGATGTTCGAGGCGAACAGGCTCGCCCCCACCGCGAACCAGCCTACATCCCGGCTGGCCAGGAAATAGTCGGCACTCACGTTCTTCTCGCGCCGCGCGGCCCAGTACCCGATCCCCAACAGCACCACGAAGTAGCCGGCGATCACGAGGAGGTCGAACAGGTGGAGGTTGCTCATGGCGTCTCGGTGTTGAGGAGGTATTGAACGGCCAGGTCGGTGAGGCTCCACAGCTGCACGTCCGAGCTGGTGCCGTAACGCGATGGAACCAGTCGGCCGTTCTCGATGGCATAGCTCCACAATTCGGCATGCCGCAGTCCGGAACGATCCACGGCGTCTGTGATGCGGTGCAGCGCGTCGCCCAGGGGCGCAGCATGCTGCGCCCCTACATCACCGGCCGGGAGCTGCCGCGCCAGGCCCGCGAGCAGTGCGTTCACGTCGCGGCCCCACACGACGGTCGGAGAGTGATACCGATCCCGGCGAAACGCCTCCCACACGTCGCGGGGGGCGTAGGCATCGTTCGCAACCACGGGACCGAGCGCGTCCACGAACAGCCCCCAGGGGTGCGGCAGCATGATCGGCCCGATCAGCTCGAGCGTCCGATCGGGGCCGAGCGAGTCGACGAGCAGTAGCATCGCGGGATCGGTGTTGACGATCGGGATGGGCCGCCCGGCCCCATCGAGCGAGAGAGCGAGAAACCGCAGCGTGTCCGCGGGAGTACCCGTCCGTTGCGCGACGTTGTTCCAGTACTCCCCTTCCGCTGGCGGCAGCCACCGCAACCGGGCGGCGACGCGCTCGCTCACATCCTTCGGCGCGAGCGCCACCCGGAAGTGGCGTTCGGCACCCTTCCAGGTAGTCACCGCCCGTTGCAGGGCCGCGCGGTCGCGCGCGAACGTGGCGAGCGGCTGCTCGCGAATCACCGGTGTGACGCCCAGCTGCTTGAGCGCATCGAGGATCGTTCCCACCGCCTCCAGCGCGTGGGGCACCCAGATGACGTTCACATCCATGGCGAAGCGGCCACCCCCGTAGCCCGCACGGCTGTCGCGCCAGCTCGCCGAGATCCAGTGACCGTCGGGTGCCCGCGGGAAGCTCGCCAGGTTCGTCGCCACCGGGTCGCGTGCGTAGGGGGCTGCCTTGCGCACGACGAACGCCAGGTTCGAAACCAGTCGTGCCAGGTGCTGCCCGGTGCGCAGGAAATCCCGCTTGCGATCGGCCGAGACGCGCGGGTCGGCGAGATAGCGCGCGGCGACGACGGGCAGCTGGAAATCGTCGTCCACCATGATGTAGTTCTCGCGTGTGACCGCGAGATGTGCGAGCAGCGCGCGAGCGGGTGCCAGCTGGCCCGCGGATACGAGGCGATTGTACTCGGCCGCGTTTTCGCGGATCGCCTGGCCGCCCAAGGCCTCCTCATGGCTCACGTCCCCCGTCGGCGACAGCTTGCCGAGGGCGCTCGCCACTACGTGCTCCGACATGGCCGGCGCCCACACCGGCTGCATCAGCAGCGCCGTCATGAGCATGTCGCGGCCGAAGTAGGTGGCGAAGTTCGGGAGTCCCGCCATCAGTTTCTCGCGGTAGCTCAGGAGCTCGACGCCCCGCACCTCGCGCTCGAGCCGCCTGAAGCGCAGCGGATGGGCGCTGTCGGCACGGACCTGGGCGGCGAAGCGCTGGAAGTCCTCGTTGAAGATCTCCGCGCGCCCGAGGGGCACCAGCGCCGGCGCGTCGGTCCTCACGCGCACGGTCAGGCGCACCGGGCCCCCGGCCGGCCGTCGGACCGTGACGGTGCTCCCGGAAAGCGTGGGAACAGTTTCCCGCGCGTCGCCCTCGAGCGCCAGCCAGAGATGATTCTTGCCGTCGAAGCTCTCCTGCTCCACCCGGACAACCCAGACCGTGTCTCCGAGCTTCGCGGTAACGCGGGGGAGGAGCCTGGCGCGCAGCGCGTCGATGGTCTTGAGGCCGAGCAGCGACAGGTGACGGGCTCGTTCCGGCGTTTTGAGCTTCGCGATGTGGTCGATCAGCTCCGCCAGCTCCGACTGCGGAAATGCGGGTGTGCCGAGGGACAGCGAGTCGCGACCTGCATACTGGAAATCCCGCTCTACCCGCATGGAGCCGAGCAAGAAGAGGCCAACTCTGACCGTGGAAGGGAGCTCCAGGGCATAGGACACGGAGCGCGTGTGGGCCGATCCCGTTACGACGGCGCCGGCAGAGCCCCAGGCCAGCTCGGCGGGCCTCCCGCTCGAGTCACGGACGGTGAAGCCCACGCTCTCGTTGGCCCCATCGGCCCACAGGTTCACCACGCGTCCGGTGTTGCCTTTCAGGTAGACCTGGAACCCGTTATGGCTCGCGTCCTGGTAGACGCGCGTGGCATAGCCCTCGTAAGCGGCGGGTTCGTCGAGCCCAGGGTCCGGGAAGGCGAGATACGGCGGCACGGTGTCCTGCGTGGCCGTCTGGGCCACGAGTAGGAACGCGAGCAGGCTCATGGGCGGCGGAATCGTACGCCATGGAGAGGGGTTCCGCCACCCGGGGCCGGGCGGCGGCCCTCTTGACGACCAGTTGCCTCGTACCCATGCTAGCCGCATGGGCAACGGAACGGGGCGCTACGCCGCTCTGACCAAGCGACTCATCGACAGCGTGCTCGGCACACCCGGCCACACTACCACCGAGTTGCGCCGCGCGGTGCTCGCGCGGGCATTCGGTCCTCCTTCGTCTCCCCTCTCCGGAACGGAGAGGGAGACAGGGGGTGAGGACATCCCGCCCGACCTCGCCGGCTACGTCGACAAGGTGGCCCTGCACGCCTACAAGGTCACGGACGAGGACCTCGTCGCGCTCAAGCGGGCCGGCAACTCCGACGACCTCCTCTTCGAGGTGACGGTATCCGCGGCGCTCGGCGCCGCCGTGGGCCGACTCCAGCGCGGGCTCAGCGCGCTCCGTGGCGAGGAACCCTGATGCGCTTGCACGCCGTCGAGCACGGCCACCGACTGACGGAGCGCCTGAAGCTCATGCTCATCCGCGTGGTGAGTTTGCGCCGCGTTCCCGACGTGGTAAAGACGCTGTTCTACCGGCCGGAATTCTTCGGCCGCCCGATGTGCGACTGGACGCAAGCGGTGATGCGCGGGCCCTCATCGTGGAGCGTGGGCGAGCGGGAGCTGTTTGCCGCGTTCACCTCACGCCTGAACCAATGTCTATTCTGAACCGGTGCGCACGGCGCGGTCGCGTCGCTGGCCCTGAAGCACGAGGGGAAGAACGACAAGCTGGTCGAGGCGGTGCTGGCGGACTGGCGTACGGCGCCGCTCGACCCGAAGCTGCGTGCCACGCTCGGCTTCCTCGA
>VBKJ01000173.1 GCA_005879795.1 Deltaproteobacteria bacterium | reverse complement strand
CTACGAGGTCGTCTACAACGTCTACGACTGGGGCCTGAACGACGCCGCGCGGACGCCGCACCTGGGCCCGATCCTCTTCCACGAGCCGGTCGAGCACTTCGCCGAGGGCGACACCGAGCTGCGCGAGCTGCACCTCTACGAGGGGAACTTCTGCAACCGGACCTGCGCGTGGTGCACCATCGACGGCTCGCCGCAGGGCTGGTACGAGCGCTACTCGCCCGCCGTCCTCGACCAGGCGCTGGCGACGCTCGCGCCCGACGGAAACTTGAAGTTCTACGGCGGCGAGCCGACGCTCCACGCCGAGGAGATCAAGCGCGCGATCGGCTATGTACGCGAGCGCGGCTTCCGCGGCCTGGTCACCATCTTCTCGAACGGCATCAAGGCGGAGCGCCTGATCGACATCCTGGAGAGCGACGCGCGGAGCGAGGCCGTGCTCAACTACTCGATCTACCACGGGCGCGACGCCGAGCCGCTGCCGCCGCACGCCAAGACCCGGCTCGAGGCGTGGGCCGCGGCGCACCCGGGACGCATCTTCCAGGGCTACAAAGTCCTCTTCCACGCGGGCTCGGGAGCGGAGCTCGAGTACGACCGTGACCGCGAGGCCGACTTCCACGGCCTCGGCAGGGGGTGCGTGCGCTGCTTCCCGGTGCTGACCACGAAGGGCCGCTTCCACGCCTGCCCGTTCGCGGCCGAGATCGATGCGCCGCACTACGACCTGGGACGCGTCGGGACGGAGCCGCAGGTCGTGTTCCGGAACTACCGCACCTTCCGCCGCTGGGTGGACGAGGTCCTCGACCCCGCCGCGCGCGCGCGCGGCGTGACCAGCTGCCAGATGTGCCACCGGCACCTCGCGGAGCTGCCGGCGCCGGAGTACGAGCGGTAGGGACGAGACCTGCGCGGAGGACGTGTCTCTACTTCTTCCGTCCTCCGGCCCCGATGGCGGTCTCTTGACCCACGCTGCGCCAGGGGCCATGGTCGGGTCGAACGACGCTGGGGGAGCCGCCCCGCTCGAGGCGGCTGAGAAAGCAGGGCGAACCTGCTGACCCCTCGAACCTGACCCGGGTAATGCCGGCGGAGGGAAGCGCGACATGACACAGCTCGAAGCGGCCCGGACGGGCCTGATCACGGCGGAGATGCGGCGGGTGGCGCAGCGCGAGTGCGTCACGCCGGAGTTCGTCCGCGACGAGGTCGCCCGCGGCCGGCTCGTGATCCCGGCCAACAAGCGGCACCTGGCCGGCAGCGGCGGCCAGGCGCCTTCCGACGGCCACGACCGGAGCTACCCCGCCGTCGCGGTCGGCCACCCGGGCGCGGGGGCCGACGCGCGTCTGTGGGTGAACCAGACCGTTGCCCAGCGCTGGGCGGTGATCAGGGACCCGAACGTGCTGCGCGGCGAGGGTGCGCCCCGGCGCCTCGATCCGACTGGCATCGGGCGCATGATCACGACCAAGATCAACGCCAACATCGGCGCCTCGCCGGTGAGCAGCAGCACGGCCGAGGAGGTCGAGAAGCTCGAGTGGGCGCAGAAGTACGGCGCCGACACGCTGATGGACCTCTCGACGGGCGGCGACCTGGCCGCCTGCCGCCAGGCGATCATCGACCACGCGACCATCCCGATCGGGACGGTGCCGATCTACAGCATGATCGTCGGGCGGGCGATCGAGGACCTGACCTACGACGTCATCTTGAACGAGATCGAGCGTCAGGCCGCGCAGGGCGTCGACTACTTCACCATCCACGCCGGCGTGCTGCGCGAGCACCTGCCGCTGGTCGGGCCGCGCGTGACCGGCATCGTGTCGCGTGGCGGCTCGCTGCTCGCCAAGTGGATGCTCCACCACGGCAGGCAGAACCCGATGTACGACCTCTTCGACGAGATCAGCGCCATCATGCGCCAGTACGACGTCACCTACTCGCTCGGCGACGGGCTCCGCCCCGGCTGCCTCGCCGACGCGAGCGACGCGGCGCAGCTGGCCGAGCTCCGCACCCTGGGTGAGCTCGTGCAGCGCGCGCGCGCGGCCGGCGTGCAGGCCATGGTCGAGGGCCCCGGCCACGTGCCGCTCGACCAGATCGCGTGGAACATGCGCCTCGAGCAGGAGCTCTGCGACGACGGGCCGTTCTACGTGCTGGGTCCGCTCGTGACCGACGCGTTCCCGGGCTACGACCACATCACGAGCGCGATCGGCGCGACGGAGGCCGCGCGCGCCGGCGCGGCCATGCTCTGCTACGTGACGCCCAAGGAGCACGTCGGGCTCCCCAGGGCCGAGGACGTGAAGGCCGGCTGCATCGCCTACAAGATCGCCGCGCACGCCGGCGATGTGGCGCGCGGCATCCACGGCGCGCGCGCCTGGGACGACGACCTCTCGCGCGCCCGCGCCGCCCTCAACTGGCCCCGGCAGTTCGAGCTCGCGTTCGACGGCGAGACGGCGCGCGCCCTCCACGACGAGGACCTCGAGGTCGACACCGACTTCTGCGCCATGTGCGGCCACGGCTGGTGCAGCATGCGCATCTCGAAGGAGATCCAGGCGTTCGCGAGCGGCAAGGACGCGGGCTTCCAGCCGGAGCGCCGGGCGCAGCGGAGCCCCGGCGTGGGCGAGGAGGGCCGGGAGCTGCTCCGCCAACGCGGCGCAGCTCTGCCCGTCATCGAGGGCAAGCACGCCTGCCACAGCGACCACGTGCCCGACGCGGAGCGGGCGCGGGCAGTGCAGGCGGCGCTGGCGAAGCCCTGAGCACAGACTCTGAGGCTCAGGGCCCCGGGACGATCGCGTAGACCTCGCCGTCGCTCCCCGAGCCCCAGTCGGTGATGTAGAGCTCGCCGCGCGCGTCCTCGCCGAAGGAGGTGACGTTGTCGATCGAGCGGCCGCCGCCCGGCGCGAGCGCCGCCGTGTGGTCCTGCACGTCCTGCGCGTCGCCACCGCTCACACCCTTGAAGCTGCGGATGAACGCGGCGCAGAAGTCCGAGTAGAAATAGCGGCCGCGCAGGTCCGGCATGCGGCAGCCCCGGTAGACGAACCCGCCGGTGATGGCGCAGCCGGCGGGGTGCGTCGTCTCGGCCCCGGAGCAGCCGTTCTGCGACGTGCTGTGGCAGTAGTCGAGGACGGGCAGCGTGAGACCGGTCATGGCGCAGCTCGCGAGCGGGGTGTTGAAGTCGGCCGTGTTGAAGCAGTGCCGGCCCTCCATGATGTTCCAGCCGAAGTTGACGCCGCTCGCGACCGGCGCGGGCACGAAGTCGATCTCCTCGAAGAGGTTCTGGCCGACGTCGGCGACGTAGAGGTCGCCGGTGGCGCGGTCGAAGCTGTAGCGCCACGGGTTGCGCAGCCCCTTGGCGAAGTGCGCCGGCGCGGCGGGCAGCGTGGAGACGTCGACGCGAAGGAGCTTGCCCAGGTCGCTCGCGTCGTTCTGCGCATTGCCCGTCGGATCCCCACCGCCAGCGCGGCCTCCGTCGCCCACGCTGACGTAGAGCATGCCGTCGGGGCCGAACAGGTTGAGGCCGCCGTTGTGGATCGAGGCGGGCCGGGGGACGCTGAATGCCACCTGCTCGCTCAGCGGGTCGGCCTGATCGGAGGCGGGGTTCGCGTGGTAGCGCGCGACCACGTTGTCGCCGTCCGCGATCGGCCCGTTCGGCTTGCTCGTGTAGTTCACGTAGAAGAAGCCGTTCGCCTCGAAGTCGGGATGGAAGGCGACGCTGAGGAGGCCCTGCTCCTCGCCGCCGCTCTCGACCTTCGACCGGATGTCGAGGAACGCGCTCGTCTGGAGGACGCCGTTCTTGACGAGACGGATGCGCCCGGGCTGCTCCACGATGAAGAGCCGGTACGGGTCGAGCGGCGGCGCGGTCACGTACACCGGGTGCGCCAGGCCCGAGGCGACGAGCACCGACTTGATCGCGGTCCCGCTCACGGTCGGGATGCCGGCGCAGACCGCGGAGGTGTTCTCGAGCTGGCAGGTGGCCGAGCAGCCGTCGCCGCTCACCGTGTTGTGATCGTCGCACTCCTCGGTGCCCTCGACGACACCGTTGCCGCACGGCGGGGGCGGCGGGGGCGGCAGGGGCGGTGCGGGCGGCGGGACGGCGCAGTCGGGCGGCGCCGTGGCGTCCTTCGCCGACACGCGGCCCGCCTGGTTGCGCCGGAAGCTCACGAAGACGGCGCAATAGACGTCGGTGCCGAGGGTGAAGCGCACGTCGATCGGCCCCTGCGCCTGGGTGATCCGGTACGACCACGCGCTGCCGCCGCCGCTCACCGCGAGCGTCCCGCCGCGCCGGCGCGAGCGGAAGACGACCTTCCTCACGCCGTTCGAACGGCTGCGGTCGAAGTACCGGTAGCCCCGGCTGCCCGGCGGGTGGCCGAGGCCCGTCCACAGCATGGGGTCGAGCGCGATCGGCCCGGCCGTGCCGTCGCCCGGGTTCTTGCCGGCGATCTCGAGCGTCGCGCCCAGCGCGCGGGGGTCGGCCGCCTGGCTCGGATCGATGGCCGGGTCCTGCGTGGCCCTGAAGCGGACCTTGCGGGTCGGCGCGTCCACCGGGTCCCTCAGCACGAGCGAGCCGCCGGCGATCGGGTGGTCGGTCGCGAGGGCGGCGCTCGCGAGCCCGAGCGCCAGGGCGAGGAGCGAAGGGTGCGGGTTCATCGGTCCTCCGGCGAGCGAGGCGGAGGCTCCTTCTAGCGTCAACCGGCGCTCGAGGTAAACGCCGCACTTTCGGCTGCGGGAGTGCCGCGCCCCCGTGGAAGGGCGCTCCGCAGCCGTATATCGTGCCCGCATGGCGAGCACCGGAGACAGCTATCAGACCCGAAGCGTCCTCGAGGTCGGCGGCACGAAGTTCCTGATCCATCGTCTCGAGGCGCTCGGTGCACGCGCGGCGCGGCTGCCCTTCTCGCTCAAGATCCTGCTCGAGAACCTGCTGCGCGGCGAGGACGGCCGGCGGGTGACGCGCGAGCACATCGAGGCGCTCCTCGCGTGGGAGCCGGCCCGCCCTTCGGAGCGCGAGATCCCCTTCATGCCGGCGCGCGTGCTGCTCCAGGACTTCACCGGCGTGCCCGCGGTCGTCGATCTCGCCGCCATGCGCGACGCGATGCGCGCCATGGGGGGCGATCCCGCGCGCATCAACCCGCTCCAGCCCGCCGACCTGGTGATCGACCACTCGGTGCAGGTGGACGTCTTCGGCACGCCGGACGCGCTCAGGCGGAACACGGAGATCGAGTTCGAGCGGAACCGCGAGCGCTATGCCTTCCTGCGCTGGGGCCAGCAAGCATTTGGAAACTTCCGAGTTGTTCCGCCCGACACCGGCATCGTGCACCAGGTGAACCTCGAGTACCTGGCGCCGGTCGTCTTCCACCGCCCGGAGAACGGGCTCCAGATCGCCTACCCCGACACCGTCCTCGGCACCGACTCGCACACCACCATGATCAACGGGCTCGGCGTGGTCGGCTGGGGCGTGGGCGGCATCGAGGCCGAGGCGGCGATGCTCGGGCAGCCGACCGTCATGCTCGTCCCGGAGGTGGTGGGCTTCCGCCTCGCGGGCCGGCTCGCGCCGGGCGCCACCGCGACCGACGTCGTCCTCACCGTGACCGAGATGCTGCGGAAGAAGGGCGTGGTCGGCAAGTTCGTCGAGTTCTACGGCCCCGGGGTGGCGGGCCTCGCGCTCGCCGACCGCGCCACCATCGGCAACATGGCGCCCGAGTACGGCGCGACGATCGGCTTCTTCCCGATCGACGCGGAGACGCTCGTCTACCTGCGGCTCAGCGGCCGCGACCCGACGCTGGTCGCGCTGGTCGAGGCCTACGCGCGCGCCCAGGGGCTCTTCCGGACCGCCGACACACCGGACCCCGTCTTCAGCGACCGGCTCGAGCTCGATCTCGGCACCGTCGAGCCGAGCCTCGCGGGGCCGCGGCGGCCGCAGGACCGGGTGCCGCTGCGCGGCGCGCGCGGCGCCTGGCGGAAGGCGCTCGCCGAGTTCTTGAAGAAGGAGGTCGACGGGCTCGACAAGAAGGAGGTCGAGCGCTGGCTCGCCGAGGGCGGGCAGCCGATTGCGACCGCGCCGCCCGCCCCGAAGACGCTCGGCGACCTCGCCAGGACGGTGCCGATCGAGATGGGCGGCGCGCGCGGCCAGCTCGGGCACGGCGCGGTCGTGATCGCCGCGATCACGAGCTGCACCAACACCTCGAACCCCTCGGTGATGCTCGCCGCCGGCCTGCTGGCGCGCAAGGCAGTGGCGCGCGGGCTCCGGGTGCGGCCCTGGGTGAAGACCAGCCTCGCGCCCGGCTCGAAGGTGGTGACGCGCTACCTCGCCGACACGAAGCTCATGGCCGACCTGGAGCGTCTCGGCTTCCACCTGGTCGGCTACGGCTGCACGACGTGCATCGCAGCCGGAACGCCGGTGCTGCTCGCCAACGGCACCTCCCGCCGCATCGAGGAACTCCCGGAAGCCGGCG
>VBKJ01000172.1 GCA_005879795.1 Deltaproteobacteria bacterium | reverse complement strand
CGACCATCTCCGGCTGCTTCACGATCTCCTCCACGGTGAGCTGGCCGATGATGCCGCGCAGGTGCCCCTCCATGACCAGGCGGATCAGCCCCTCGCGCTCCTCGTCGCTCTTGGTGAGGAACTGCTCCGCGGCGGTGAGGATCGACTCCGGGTCCGACTTGACCTTGATCTGGGCCACCGCCTCCACGGTGACCGCCACGCCCTGGCGGGTGTAGACGTCCTGCTGTGGCGCCACGTCGAAGGACATGAGCTCGAGCGACAGCTCGTGCCAGTTCTCGATCATCGGGAAGATGACCGTGCCGCGTCCCTTCACGATGCGCGTGCCGCGAAAGCCGTAGACGACGAGCGCTTCATGCGGTCCGGCCTTGCGATAGAGCCGCGCGAACACCGTGAGTAGCATGAGCGTCACGACCACCATCAGGCTCGTGATCACGAGGACGCCGTTGGAGAAACCCACCGAAGCCATTATTGCCCCCTTGCCTCACCGGTCGTGATCCGCGTGCCCGCCGGGGCCGGTGATGCTCTCCCACGGGCGGACGTAGGCGATCCCCTTCTCGTAGCGCGTGACCACCACGTCGATACCCTTCGCGATGACGATACCGTCCTCGCTGCGCGCGCCGGTGGTCCTCCGCGTTCCCTCCTGCGAGTAGACCATCTCCCCGGTCCCGCCGGGTCGAATCGGGTTCGTGATGCGCCCGAGCACGCCGACCATCTCGTAGTCGGCGGGATCGAGGTTCTCCTCCGGCGACACCAGCACCTTGGCGACGAACCAGAAGATGGCCGCCGCGCCCGCGAGCCCGCTCGCGCTCGCCACCCCGAGCCCGAGGAGGAGCCAGACGCCGTAGTAGTGTGACATCAGGTAGCCCGTGCCCCCGAACCAGGCGAGGAACGCGGTGACGGTCGCGAAGTTGATCGGTGACAGGCTCGAGCCGCGGGAGCGCACGCCGGCGTGACCGCCATGGGCGCCGGAGAGCCCGCCGTGGTGTCCCTGGACGTGGGGCAGGTGGAAGTGGGTGCTGCCCCCCAGGAAGGACAGGAGGCTCAGGACGAGACCCACCAGGAAGCAGATCAGGTAGAAGTCCGCCCACGTCATGCGGGCCGCCCCCGCTTCGAGCGAACGGCCCCGGTCGGGGCGGCATCACGCCCCTCGGGCCCGAGGACCTGAAGCAGGCGCTCCGCGAGCCCGGGGGTCTCTAGAATGGCCCCGAGCAGCGCCAGGCACCGGTGCGAATCGCGGTGGCGCGCGACGGCGAGCAACGCCCGGCTGACCTCCGGATGGCGGCGGAAGCGCGCGGCGCCGCTGATCAGCCAGAGGTCGAGCCGATCCTCCAGCGTGCCGGCATCCGAGGTGAGCTCGTTGTGAAAACCCTCGGGATCGTCGACCAGGTAGCCGGGGTGAACGTTGAAGAACTTCGCCAGCAGGAGGCGCGTCGAGTTGGTCAGGTGGCGGCGCGCCCCACTCTCGATCTGGGACAGGTACGACTGGCTGATCGACCGCCCGTGCTTCTGCGTGAGCTCGCGCACGACCTCGAGCTGGGTGACGTCCCGCCCGAGGCCACGCAGGACCCCCTCGACCTCGCGCAGGAAGCGGACCTTCTCGCCGAGTGTCATATCGCTATTGGCCACGCCATATCGCTATTGGAGATGGTCATATCGCAATTAGCGATCGGCTGTCAAGAGGCGACGAAAGGCCCGCGCGACTTCGCGTTGCTGACCCGGGTCAGGTCCTCGAGATTTCGGCGGCCCACGCGCTGCGGTGTATCTGGGTGGTCTCGAGCCGTAGTGGGGACCGACGTTCGCGTGTGTCTCGGTACCCGTGATAATGCGGCGCACGGTCGCTGGCGCGCGGCCGCGCACGGGCATGAAGCGGTGGATCGGGAACCTCGTTGTGCTGATCGTGACGCTGCTGGCGCTCGAGTTCGCGCTTCGGCAGGTGCTCGGCGGCATGGAGCAGGCGATGCTCTACGACGTCTGGGAGCCAGTGCCGGGATCGTGCATGGGGCTGCGGCCCGGGGCGCAGGTCGAGTACACAGGTTGGTTCCTCAAAATCCCGCCGGTGGCGCAGGAGGTGAATTCCTACGGTTATCGAGGGCCCGAGCGGCCGCCCGCGAAGCCCCCGGGCGTCTTCCGTGTCGCGGCGCTCGGCGACTCGTACACCTACGGAATGGGCGTGCGAGTCGAGGACGCGCTCCCCACCCAGCTCGAGCGCCCGCTCGCCGGCCGCGGGGCGCGGATGGTGGAGGTGCTGAACTTCGGCGTGCCCGGCGCGTCCCTCGAGGACTCGGTCGCGCGCTTGCGGCAGGTCGCCGCCCGGTGGCAGCCCGACCTCGTCCTCTTCTTCCTCTACGCCGACGACCTCGAGGAGTCGCTCTGCCACTGGGCCGAGCCGCGGAGCCTCCTCCTGGGACTGCTCGCCTGGAAGTCGTACCTCGCGCGTACGCTCGTCATCTTCTCGCGCTTCGCGGGGCTCTGGCGCATGGCGGTCACCGGCGAGTCCGGCGCCTGGCCCGCGCGCCTCGCCGAGCAGATGCACGCGCTCCATCAGGCGAGCCAGGAGGCCGGGGCTCGGCTCGCCGTCGTAGCGCTCGGTGATCCGTCGGCGTACCGCCTCTCGCCGCGTCTCGCGGAGCTCCTCGAGCGCGAGGACGTGCCCTGGCTCGACGCGCGCCCGTGGCTGTTCGGCGAACGGGCGGCCCGTCTGCCCATCATACGGGGCGAGATGCACTTCACCCCCGAAGGGAACCGCCTCGCGGCCGAGCGGGTGGCGGCGTGGCTCGGGGACGCAGGTCTCGTGCCGACGGGTGACGCGTCTTGACGACGGGCGGAAGGGGCCAGTAGCGAGAGAGCCGCATGCCAGAGCGCGCGCCCCGGGTGCTCCCGTCGCTCCTCGGCTACGCGGCCGTGTTCACGGTCATCGCCTGGCCCTGGCTGCGGGCTGCGAGCCATGCGATTCCCGTCGGCCCGATGCTGGTCGCACCGGCCGACGCCCGCCTCAAGACCTGGGTGCTCGCCTGGGTCGCGCACGCGCTCGTTACGCCCGGCGCGCACCTCTTCGACGCCAACGTGAGCTATCCTGCACCCGCACAGCTCGCGGGCACCGAGCATCTCCTCTCGAGCCAGCTGCTCTTTGCGCCAGTCTTCTGGGCGACGCAGAACGCTCTGCTCGCCGCCAATGCAGTCGTGCTCGTCTCCTATCCGCTGGCGGCGCTTGCCATGGACCGCCTGCTGGTCGCGCTCGGCTGCGGGCGCCCGGCCGCGGTCCTCGGCGCGCTCACCTTCGCGCTCGGGCCCCTGCGCGTGCCGGGCAACATGCAGATCGTCCAGTACTTGAACTTCTACCTCCCGCTCGTCGCTCTGGCGCTGCTCCGCTTGCGCGAGAGTCCGCGCGCCCCGGCGGCCCTGCGTCTCGCGATCGTGCTCGGCCTCGCTCTCTTCAGCTCGTACTACGCCGCGCTCATGGCATCGGTGCTCTGCGCCATCTGGTCGATCGCGGAATGGCGCCGCCCCGGGGCGGGCCGCGCACGCTTCGCGCTGCTCACCGCCGGTGTCGCCCTCGCGACATTCGGTGCGTTGCTGCTCGTCTCTCGCCCGTATTTCGCCCGCCCCGAGGCGGCGGCCGGCGAAACTGGCCTCTACACGAGCGACCTCGGGCTCCTCTGGGAGTATCGAGACGTGCCGGGCGCGGACGCGGTGCGGGCGGCCCTCTTTGGGAACGGCGAGTCCTTCCAGTCCGAGATGGTCCACGATTCGAGCTTTTGGGCGCGCGTCACGCTGGCGATCCTGCGCGTACTCATGGTGGGCTGGTTCGGGCTCGTGCCGCTGGCGCTGGCAGGCCTGGGACTACTGGCGCTCGCAGCACGTGGGTCCCTGGGCCGTGCGCTTGCCCTGCGCGGCCTCCTGGTCGCCGGCGTCGCCGGGGTGTTGACGCTCGGGCCGCTGCAGTTCCTGCTCTACCAGCCCGGGACTCTCCCGCCGCTGCTCGCCAGTTTGGTGTGGCCGTTGCGCTTCTTCCGCGTGCCCTTCCGGTTCCTCGTGCTCACCGGCTTCGGGACCGCCCTGTTGGCCGCCGCCGGCGTGGAGGCCGCGGCGGGCATCCTCGGAGGACGCCCCGCGCGCGCCCTGGTGGCGGCCGCTGCGGGCGCGCTCCTGCTCAGCCGGGGGCTCGCCGGCCAGGGCCTCGACGAGGTGTCTGCACAGTCGCTCCCCATCTACGACAGCGTACGGTCCGCGGCGGCGGCGCACGGCGCCGGGCCCCTGCTCGAGCTACCGCTCGCCGATCGATCGGGGCACGGCCTCGAGCGCGAGGCCATGCTCGGTAGCACGCGGCATTGGCTGCCTCTGGTCTCCGGGCTCACCGGCTATCCGGCAGCACACCGCGACCTCCTCCAGAGCGCCATCGACCGGCTCCCCGCGGCCGAGGCGGTCCACGAGCTCGTCGACATGACCCATGTGCGCTGGCTCCTCCTGCGCCCGTCCGCCGAGTGGAGCGACGCCGGGGTGCGCGAGGAGCTGCTTCGGCTCCCCGAGATCGAGATCGTCCTCGAGCGCGATGGCTGGGCGCTCGCGCGGGTGGTGTGTCCCCCCGGGCGCAGCGACGTCTTCGCCGCTATTGCGGCCGGTCGAGTGCCCAATTGAGGCCCAGAGTAACGCAACCCCTCCGTATCAGACTCCGGCCCCCGCCTCCGGATCGCCCTCTTGGCGGTCCCCAGGCCCTACTACGGAGCCAGATACGAGCCTCCACCGAGCCCACGGGCACTGCCCCCCGCCGGAGGTCGTAGCGGTGGCCCGGCGTGGCACCCGCTGCCGATTTCTAGGTATAGCAGATCGAACCGTCCGGGTGGCATACTGGAGCCGTGATCTTCAACATGAACATGACGGCGTCCAACCCGGTCGAGCAGTGGGCGCTCCGCCTGCACGTCGTGCTGGGCCTGGTCGCGCTGCTGGTCGCGCCCGCGGCAATGGTGGTCACGAAGGGCGGGTGGTGGCACCGTCTCTGGGGCCGCATCTTCGTCGGGTCGATGTTCGTCGTCCTCGCGGCGGCGGTGCCGCTTTCCTACTTCGCGAACGACCCATTCCTCTTCTGCATGTCGATCGTCGTCTCCTACCTGACGCTGTCGGGATATCGCATTCATGTTCGCAAGCGACGGAACTACCGAGCGGCGGTCATCGATTGGGCGGGGGCGCTCGGGGCGGCCGCGGCCGGCGTCGTGGCCGTGCGCGTGGCTATTCGCGGTGACGGGTCCGACAGGGGTGTGGTGATGGTGGTGTTCGCCGCGCTGTTCTGGCTGCTTGCGTGGACGGATATCCGCGGGTTCATACGGCCGCCGCAGGAAAAACGGGAATGGTGGTTCTTCCATATGTCGAGGATGCTCGGCGCCTACCTCGGAGCCCTCACCGCCATCTCCGTCGTGCAGATGGAGTGGCTGCCCACGCTGGTGCGTTGGTTCTGGCCGACAGCACTCGGGGTGCCTGGGATCATGCTCTGGATGCGGTATTACAGGCACAAGTTCGCCCGTGCCGAGCGCCGGTCGGCGATCCCGATCACACCGAGACAGATCGCAAGCGGATAGCCTCGCCGCTGTGCCCGTGCTCGCCGGGCGGCGATGAGTCTGCTGCGCCCGACCTCGGTCGCGTTCCTGCAGGCACATCGCCAAGCCCTCCCGCCGCCCTTTCCGGTTGTCGACGCCGCTCTCCGGAGCTGTAGCTACGGGCCCGGTTCCGCGGCCTCGATCACCCCGCTCGCCCGGTTCCCGTCGATGACCGTGGTGGCGGCACCCGCCCCGGTGATCGTGAGAGTTTCGTGCACGTCGAGATCGCCTGAAGCGCTCTCGTCCTCGGCCGGGCCGGCGAGCGTGAGGACGTAGGTCCCGGCGGGCAGATCGATGGTGTCCGGGCCCTCCAGCGCGTTGGCCTCCTGCACCGCCGCGCGAAGGGAGCAGGCGCCAGCGGCGGTGGCGCAGACGCCATCGCCGGGCACGGCGTCGACGCCATCTGTCGTGGTGTCGACCGTGAAGGTCGCCGCCTGCGCCCCCGTGATCGTCGCCGCCAGCAGCGGGACGAGGATGCTACAAGTCCAAGTCATCGAAGCGCCCTCCTCGTGAAGCCGTTGCGCGGCGCCGTCCCGCAGCCGGCGGCGCCGTCGCCCCCGCCGACGTCGGCACCGATCGCGGCGATGCCCCCGTGCTCAGCCGCCCGACCCGAGCGCGCGCGGGTGCTGGTGCCGCACGCGCCACAGGGCGTCGGCCGACGGAGTCGAGAGTTGCGTCGCCCGCGAACGCCGCACGGCCGAGCGGCATGGTCATCGCACTCATCCTCCGGGTCGAGGGCGCCGTTGCCGCACAGCCCGGTGGACCCACAGCTCGCGCCCCGTGCGCGGCTCGAAGGCGGTGAAGAAGAGCCGCCCGCCGGCCCGCGTCAGCTCGCGGGGCCCGGAGTCGCGTCCGCCGCTCGGGTCGAAGACCTGGAAGTAGAGCGTCCCGTTCACGTCGGTCAATTCGCTGGGACCTGAGCTGTCCGGCCCGGGCGCGATGTCCTTCACCAGGACGGTGCCGGCGGCCGTGCCGTCGCTCTTCCAGAGCTCGCTGCCATGGATCGGCTCGATCCCGTCGGACACAATCGGGAAGAAGAGCGTTCCGTTCACCACCGTAAAGGGCCGGGAGAGGAATCCCGGGTAGCCGTGTTGATGTCCCTCACCAGGTAGGGCGTCTTCTGCGCCTTCGCCGTGAGCGGACAGATGACGGCCGCGATCGCGAGTGCAAGGCCCGCCAGGGCGGGCCGCGGCGACTGACGCATGGCACCCTCCCGGGGGACGCGTCGCGCGACGACGTCTGCTGGACGCCTTACGCTTGGGCTCGCTGAGCTCTCAACTGGATATTCGAACCGACGGACCGACCCGCCATGTGGCCGGGTGCTCGCGTCAGCACTTCGCGGCGCCTCACGCGCTTTGTGAACGCGAACGCGGCACTCTTCTTCAGCGCGCCCGACGGCAGAGGCCTTCGACGAGTTCCTGAAGAGCGACGGGACGGCAGCGCCCGTCAAGGAGAAAGACGCTGACGGCTTCCAGTACGTGCACGCCTTCTTCTACTTCGGTGCGCAGCATGCTCCGTCGCTTCGTCCCGCCGCCGCGGCCTCGACCCCACGCGTTCTCGTGGAGGAGGCCGAATCGCCAGTAGACCCTACCGGCGGCGCGTGGATCTCCCCGTGCTCACGCGACGCCCGGCAGCTCGGCGCGGCGGTGCCTCTCGGCCGCCGCTCTCTCCCCCGCATCCGCCGCCGCGGGCGCGGTGGGCAGGGCGGCCGCG
>VBKJ01000171.1 GCA_005879795.1 Deltaproteobacteria bacterium | reverse complement strand
CTCGGCCGTCTGCGAATCGGGCGCATCTTTCGCTCGTGAAATTCCTGGGCCAGGTTCGGGAATCTCTCGCGCGGGCGTTTGCTCCGGGGCGGTTGACGGCCGGCTCGACGCGTTCGGTTGGCTGTGGGCGCGTCGACGCCTCCGCGTGCGAGCAGGCGTCCCGACGATCGCGCGCACCTCGTCCGGACCGAGCGCCGGGCTGTCGAGGACGGTTGGGAGGTACTGCCTGAGAGCGCTCTTAATGGCGCTGGGCTGGCGCCAGCGCGGCAGAGCGAAGAGCAGCCCCAGGAGTTCGAGGTCCTCGGGACTGTTGAGGCTGAAGTAGAGGCTGCGGTAGTACGCATCCGCCATGGTGAAGCCCAGGGCGTCAGGAGCGGTCGGTGGACCGTCTGTGAGAACTCACAGAACTCACAGACCATCCACCGAGGGCTACTTCCTGGCTTGCTTCGCGAGGTGGCAACCGAAACGGTAGTAGCCCACCGCGTTCTGGATCCTGGCGTTGGCCACGAGCGTAGCGTGCGGGGCGAGCTGCTGGAGTCGGGCATCGAGGAGCTGCGCGCCGCCGCCGGTCATCCAGAGCACATGAAGGCCGCGCGCCTCATCGCCCCAGAGCATCCTCCCGTGCGCGAGGATCGCCTCGGCATGTCGATCGAGCAGCGGCTCGACGATGCTGGTGATGTCGATCGTGCGCGAGCCGACGGGAAGCTTCTTCCGGAGGACGACATCGTTCAAAGCGTGAGGATCGGTCTCCACGCCGTAGCGGCTGCCGATCTCGCGGCTGACATCGAGGAGGAGCTCGGCGATGCCGGTGTTGCGGGTGAGGCACTGCGCGGGAATCACCTCGAACCCCTGAAGCGTGAAGTAGTCCGACGTGCGGAAGCCGATGTCGAGGACGCCGATCCTCGCTTCGACGAGCCGTGCGTCGGTGAGGTTGCCATGGTCATCCATCACCTGCGAGAAGACCGTTCCGAGTGGCTGCGGGAGCACGCGCACATCGGAGATCGTCACCTCCCACGGCCGGCCCGCTGCCAGGATCTCGAGCCGGTGCGTCCCCTCGAGCCGTCGTTTGACGGTCGCGACATGCTGTGTGATGTCGCCGACTGGAAGCCCGGTCACGACGGTTACCGAAAGTCCGCTTTCGGGTAGCCGTCGGCGGATGGCGTTCAGCGCGAGGATCCTGTAGGGAACGGTGTCGAGCCACTCGCGGCTGAGCCCCACGAACAGGCGACTGGCAAGCTTTAGCGCCCGCTCGCCCACGAGATATCGCCGTCCCTCGTAGCCGACCGCGTCGTGATCGGTGCGATCGAAGCTGCCGATCTGGAACTCTGCAGGGGTCCAATCACCCACGACCGAGGGGAACACATCCGCGCCCAGGCGCGTGATCGTCTTCGAGAATCCGAACCCGATATCGATGCCCAGGAGCATGACCTGTCCTCCATGCTGGCCCGCGAAGAACTCAGTGGAGCCGGTCGCGCATTCGTCGGACGTGTCCATCGTGCGACCCGCGCGGCCCGCGCCCCGGGGCGCTTTCGGGTTCAGGGAGGCTCTGGAGTGTGACCCTCCGAGGTCAGTCGGGTGCCGTCGCCGTCCTGATCGAACGCGGTGGCGATCGTGTGTGTGTCCCGCGGCTGATCGCCATCGATGCCGCTCAGTTCAGGCTGGCTGGCTGTCGGAGGCGGGTAGGGCAGCGGAGGTTGTGACGCGGTGGACGGCTGTCGTCCCGGCTCGGGCGTGCCGCGCTTGGGCTTCCGCGGTGGCACGTAGCTGATGAGGCTCGTGGGCTGGAGCGTCGGTCGTCGCCGTCGGCGTCCCTGCGCCGGAGCTTCCTGGGGGCCGCCTGTTCCTGGCGCCGGCGAGGGCGTCTCGGCGGCTGGCTGCGACGTGGCGTCCGGCACCGGAGCAGGCGCCGCGTGGTTGCGGTGCGGCGCGGGCGCGTCTGGCGGTGCGACACCGTGTGCAGCGCTCCGCCGGATGTTGACGAAGCGCACGTACCGCCCGAGATCGAGGGGCGGCAGCGGGATGCGATCCCACCTGGCGCACTGCGCGGCGTAGTCCCAGCCGGCGGGTGCCGCGCTCGTCTCCGCCCAGAGCGACCAGAAGGGGAACGGCAGCGTCTCCTCGTCCTTCGGACTGAGCCAGATCGCCTGGCCCCGCGACGCGAGTTCGTGCGTGAGGCGGCGGCTCTCCATCACGAGGTCCTTCTGCACTCGGTATCCGGAGAACGAGGCCCGGCCGTCGGTGCGGTTGGTCCAGCCCACCCAGCTTGAGGGCGCGAGCGGCGACCAGGTGCGGCCGCGGCTCTCGGTCTCGCTCACCTGCACGATCGGCCGATCGGCCTTGCCGGTGAACTGCGAGAAGTACTCCGCGCCCTCGCCCGGCCCGAGGCGGAAGCTCAGGATGTGGGCGCAATTGCCGAGGACGCGATCGCGGAAGCCGTCCGACAGGCCGGCGGCGCGGTCGCTGAGACTGCTCACAGTCTGGGCGCCCAGGAGGATCCCGATGCCGCTCGAGCGGGCCTGCTCGAACACGCGCGCGAACTGTGGCAGCGCGTAGCTCGGGAACTCGTCGAGGACGATGACGAACGGCGCGTGGACGAGCTCGCCCTCCGTCCGCTGAATCTCGTCGATGGCCATGATGAGGTCCGTCAGGAAGAGGCGACCGAGCTGACCGCCGTCGGCGTCCATGGCGGCCGGCAGCCCCATGTAGACCCAGAGGCCGCGGCGGCAGGCTTGGAGGAGGTCGACTTCGCTGAACGGCTGGCTGAGCAGGCCCGCGAAGCGGCCGACGTCGAGGCCCTGGAGCACCGAGGTCAGTCCCGAGAGAGCCTCCTGGGCCTCGTTCACCTGGAACTCGCCCCGCCGGTAGAAGCGGCGGAAGAAGGCGTCGAGGTCCGCCATGCGGTCCTCCTTCCCGAGGGCCTGGAGGCGCTTGCGCAGCTTGGGTCCGGCGATCTCGTAGCTCCGCGCGAGCTGCAGGATGTCATTCGGAACGTGGCGGAGCCCAGTCGCCATGATGGCGCTGCAGGCGAGAAGCAGGAACTCGAACTGGATGTCGTGGTAGTGCTTCGCCTCCGAGGACGGCTCGATCGGCGGCAGCTGCGAGAAGTAGAGGCTCGCGAGCGCGAGCGGGTTTGTCGTCGCCGTCGGGTTGTAGACGTGGACCGGATGCGCCGGATCGAACACGCGGAGGCGCCAGAGCTGCTGGCGCTGCATCGCGGCCCAGGCGAGCGCGCGCGGCATCGTCGGGTCGTGCTTCGTCGTGCAGACGATGAAGCCGCGTCCTCGGTCCATGAGCTGGAGCATCAGCGCGAGGAAGAGTGAGGTCTTGCCCGAACCTGTGGTGCCGAAGACCGCCAGGTGGCGCACGAGCTCGTCGGCGTCGACCTCCACCATGTCGCCGGTGTCCGATCGTCGGCCGAAGACGAGCGGCGCGAAGGGCAGCTGGATGAAGCGCGGCGGTGGTCTCATCATCCGCCGAGCACCCAGCGCGCGGTGCGCAGGCACAGGCGACAAAGGAACCAGCCCCACACCGCCGCGAGGCCGAGGAGCGCGGTCGTCTCCCACGCGAAGCTCGGGACGCAGCCGAAGACCGGTGTGAGGAGCGCGGCGAAGCAGAACACGCCCAGCACGGTCAGGAACGCGGTGACTGTGGCCGGCAGCAGCGCGGCCTTCGGGACCGGAGCGGTTGGATTCCCGATCCCGGGCGGCGGCGTGGGCGTCGGCGTCTCAGGCATCGGCCGCCAGGATCTCCTTCGGTCGTGAGCGCACCGCGAGCACGGGCAGACGCCGGAGATCCACGCGCCAGGCTGTGAGCGTCACGAGCGCCAGGAGCCCGAGGCTGACGCTGACCATCGTGGCGGGCGCCCACGTGTCGGGCAGGCAGAGCATGAGGCGGTGCGCCACGGCGTCCGGCGGCGACGGAGACGCGAGCGTCAGACCCGCGATCAGCGCGAGGTATACACGACGGTCAGGCATCCGCGATTTCCTCCTCGACCTCCGCAGGGGAGGCGGTAGGCGTGGATCGGCTTTCGTTCTGCTCCGCCGCCGCGGCGTCGGCCTCCTTCAGCCAGCGGCGGAGCTGCTGGACGCGCGGGCGGCAGTTCGACGGCACGAGATCCGGGGCGTGCTCGGTGTGCAGTGCGAGTAAGAGGTCCTCGATCTCGGAGGGCGCGAAGGCGAGGCGCAGGCTCGGACACAGGGCGAGGGCCTGGGCTCCGAGGCTGTCGTGCGGCACGGCCGAGTGCGCGGTCCAGGTGCCGTAGGCGTCCTCGCGGTAACTCAAGAGCTTTCCCAGATCGTGGCTCGCGGCCAGCGTCGCCGCGAGCGCGCGCTCGCGTGCGGGGGCGCCGCGGGTGAGGCGGCCGATTTCCTTCACGACGTCGAGTGTGTGCTCCACGAGACCGCCGGCTCGGCGGTCGTGACCTTTGAGGCTGCCCGGGGTGTGCGGCGCCCGGGCGAACCACGTCGCGATGTCGCTGGCCACTGGCTCCGGGACGAGGCGCGTTGTGAGAGCGCCGACGAGGGCGGGATCCGGCTTCGACAGCAGAAGCGCTGCGGACGCGCCGCCCCGACGCGGCGTCAGCGGCAGTGACGTCGGCGGCGGCACGGGCGGGCAGAGCCGGCGAAGAGCGACGATGGTCGAGCCCACGAACGTGATCGCGACGGCTGCGCCGCTGAGCGCGACGAGGGACCAGATCGTTGTGCGGAGCAGGAGGTGGCGCACTTCGACGTGGGCCGCGGCCGCCGCCGCCTGCGCGGCCGCGAGGTGTGCGACAACCTCGGTCGTCGGCGTCGCCTCCTCCGGGCGTGAGAGCTGGGCCTGACCTGGTGCGAATGACTCGCGGGCTGATGTCGCCAGGGAACCGACGGCGTCTTGGACGAGACGCTTCAGACGCGAGGCGGCGACGGTCGTGTCGCGAGCTGAGCCGGTGCGGCGCGGCAGCGTCGCGGCGAGCGAGGCCGCGCGCCGCCAGCCTTCGGCGACGTCCGCCTGAGCACGGCCGAGGATCGCGACCGCCTGCGGGGACGGGGCGGGCGGAAAGCCTGTGAGCGCGCGCAGCCCGCGGGCGCCGAACCGATCGATCCAGACCGCGGTCTCGGCCGCTGGCGCCGTCACATTGATCTGCTCGGCGAGCGACTGCTCCGCGGTATGCAGCACGTTGTCGGGATCGGCCTCGAGCGCTGCGGTGTTCAGCGCGGCCCAGAAGCCGCACGCCGTGGAGCTGAGACCGAACCAGCCGAGGACGGTCCAGACCAGCGCTTCGAGCGAACCGCTCACTGGCGGGCCAGATTGTCGGGTCGGATGGGACTGCCGCCGGTACCGTCGCGCGGCGTCCACCGGGTCGGCTTGGCCTCGGCGCCCCGGCGCCTGGCCTCGATGCGCGCGCGCCGCGGGCCGCGGATGACCGGGCGCGGTGTCCACGGCCAGGGCCCGGTCATCACGCGGAGCAAGCGGGCCGCCGTCGTCCGGGCGGCGCCCGACAGCTCTTCGCGGTCCACGCGCGCCCGCGCGGCGAGCAAACCGAGCGGGCTCAGTGCGAGTGCCGACGTTAGCGGCACGACCGGCGGCGGGGTCCAACCAAACGCGACCGGGGACTGCAGCGACGCGGCAGACTCCGCGGCGGTCGCCTCGAACGCCTGGCGCAGCGTCTCCGGGAGCACCGCGAGGTTCTCGGCGGGCCTCCCGGTGCGGTGGGCCTCGCGGGCTTGGCGATAGAGAGGCCGCGGCCCACCGATCACGCGGTGCACGGCCTCGGGCAGTGGCCACGTGTCGATCTCGACGAGCCGGCGCACCTCCTGCGTCTGGAACCAGTGCCGCCACACGCGGTACGCGGTCCGGCAGCCGGCGAGGGCGCGGCGGCGCGGCCAGCCGAACGTGCGGGCCATACGGCGCGTGCCGAGGACGTGGAAGAGCTGCCCGCGCTCGCGCCCGACGAAGCTGACGCCGTCGGCATTCCACGCGGCATCGAGGATCGCGATCAGTTGCCACGTCGCCGGATCCCACACGGGCTTCGCGGTTGGCACCCAGAAGCGCGGCGCCGCCGTGAAGCAGGGCGCCAGGAAGCGATGCCAGAAGAGCGGCAGTTGCCGTCGCTGCCGCCGCTCAGCTTGGACGCCTTCACGGAGGACCAGCACCGCTGTGGCGACGACGGCAGCCGGGTGGTCCGCGTGCGCGGCGGTCAGGCGTCCGAGCGGTGACCGCGCGAGCACGCGGGGGAACGCTCCGCACAGCATCATCTGGGGGTGTGCGCTCGGCCGGGCGCGCCGCTCGAGCGTATCGGGCGCGGCGAACGCGTCAGGGAGGGGCGGATCGTTGCGATGGGCCACCAGGAGACGCTCCGAAGTCTGTACGAGCGCCTCGTCG
>VBKJ01000170.1 GCA_005879795.1 Deltaproteobacteria bacterium | reverse complement strand
ATCTTCCCCGGCGCGACCTGCCACATGTCGGTCGTGATCGTCTCGCCCGGGTAGACGACGCCCGAGAAGCGCACCTCGAGCGACTTCATGCGCGCAGGGTGGTCGTGGCAGTACGCCTTCAGCACGGCGCGGCCGGCGTGGCCGAAGGTGCAGAGGCCGTGCAGGATCGGCCGGTCGTAGCCGCCGAGCTTCGCGAAGTCGGGGTCGGCGTGCAGCGGGTTCATGTCGCCCGAGAGACGGTAGATGAGGGCCTGCTGCGGCAGCGTCTTCATGGCGATCGACCGGTCGGGGGGACGATTCGGCGGCAGGTTGCGCGGCCCGCTCGGGCCGCGGTCGCCGCCGAAGCCGCCCTCGCCGCGCGCGAAGATGCCCGCGGTGTTGCGGAAGAGGAGGCGGCCTTTCTGATCGACGCTCTCGGTCTCGACCACCACCACCGCGCCCTTTACCTTGTCGTAGATCGCCTTGATGGTGGGCGTCGTCGTGATGGTGCCGCTGGTCGGGATCTCGGCGTGCAGCTCGATGCGCTGCTCGCCGTGCAGCACCAGGGCCGGGTTCACGTCCATGGCGCCGCCCAGGTTGAGCATGGCGGGGAAGGACGGGATGACGGCGAACGTGGGCAGCACCTGCAGATCCCGCTCGTAGGTGAACCGGAGGTCGTCGGTGCCGCAGCCGACGCCGAGCGCATAGAGCATCACGTCGCGCTCGGTGTAGGTGTGCGTCACCGCGCCGAGCTTCTTGCCGACGGCCGTCAGATCGACTGGCATGCGCGTTAACTCACATCGTTGACGGGCCGGGTCAAGGGGCCGTAGAAGGCCGCCGTGGCAGGTCTGCTCGCCGGCAAGACCGCCGTGGTCACCGGCGCGTCGAGCGGCATCGGGACGGAGACGGCGCGCGCGCTCGCCGCGGCCGGCGCCGCGCTGACGCTCGCCGCGCGCCGCGCCGATCGCCTCGCGCGCCTGGCGGCGGAGCTCGGCGGCGAGGTCGCGGTCCAGCCGACCGACATGCGGCGCGAGGAGGACATCCTCCGCCTCTTCGCCGTCGCGCGCGAGCGCTTCGGCGGCGTCGACATCCTGGTCAACAACGCCGGTCTCGGCCGCGCCGCGCCGCTCGGCTCGGCGCCGACCGAGCTCTGGCGCGAGATGCTCGAGGTGAACGTCCTCGGCCTCGCCATCGCCACGCGCGAGGCGATCCAGGACATGGAGCGGCGCGGCGTGGCGGGGCACGTCGTGCACGTGGCGTCGATGGCCGCCCACCGCGTGCCCGGGCCGGAGAGCGGGATGTACGCGGCCACCAAGTTCGCCGTGCGGGCGCTCACCGAGGGGCTTCGTCAGGAGCTGCGCGCTCGCGAGAGCCCGATCCGCGTGAGCGCCGTCTCCCCGGGGCACGTGCTCACCGAGTTCGCCGACGTCTTCACCGGCAGGCCGGGCGCGCAGGCGGCGATCGACCGCCGCTTCAAGATCCTCGAGCCGCGCGACGTGGCCGAGGCGATCGTGTGGATCGTCACGCGCCCGCCGCACATGGAGGTGCACGACCTCCTCGTGCGGCCGACGGCGCAGCGGAACTGACCGTTTGACAGCCATTCGCGATGGGACGTATGGCATGTGTATGGCACGCAAGCTGTCCACCACCGTTCGCCTGGACCCCGCCGATGCCGACGCCCTTGCCCGGGCCCGCGCCGACGGGCTGTCGGCGTCCGAGCTGGTTCGCAGGGGGCTCCGCGTGGTCGCGGCACGGTACTACCGGGGCCGTCGGCCGCCGTCGACCGAGCTCTTCGTTTCGACGGCGCCCAAGCTCGGGGACGAATCGGAGCTCTTCAAGGACATCGAGAAGTGAGCGGAGCGCTGGTCGCCGACACGGGCGGCCTCCTTCGCGCACTCGCCCGGCGACCGGCTGGTGGTCCCTCGTGGCCCGACTACGCGCAAGCGCTCGCGTCCGCGTCGGCCGTGCTCGTTCCCGCACTCGTCCTTGCCGAGGTCGACTACTTCCTGCGCGATGAACGTGCCGCCATGCGGAAGCTGGTGGCGGAGATCTTCGACCCCGGGACGAGGTACGAGTTCGAGCCGGCCGTCCCGACGGACCTGGTGCGCGCGCTCCAGCTGGACGCGAAGTTCAGGGCACTGCGTCTCGGCTTGGTGGACGGGCTCGTGGCTGCGGTCGCCGAGCGTCGGCGCATCTATCGCATCCTGACGACGGATCGACGGGACTTCGGTGTGCTCCGCGTGGGCCCTCGATACGACCGCGCGCTGGTCGTGGTTCCCTGAGCCGTCACCCGCCCCGGTCAAGCCCCCTCGACCCCGTACAGCTCCGCCGCATTGTCGTGCAGTATCAACTCGCGCTCCGCCTCCGTCAGGCACGCCGCCTCCCGCGCCAGCAGCTCCTGCGACCACGGCCACGTCGAGTCGCTGTGCGGGAAGTCGTTCGCCCACATCAGCCGCCGCGGGTTCAGCAGTCCCGTCATCTGGAACGCGGGCCAGTCGTCCTGGAAAGTCAGGTACACGTGCTCGCGGAAGTACTCGCTCGGGAGCCGCGCGAGGTCGAGCGCGCGCATGTAGCGGTGGCGCTCGTAGTAGTGGTCCATGCGGTGCATCCAGTGGGGCGCCCAGCTCGCGTCGGCCTCCACGCACACGACGCGGAGCCGCGGGTGGCGCTCGAAGACGCCGCCGTAGACGAGCATCGCGAGCAGGTCCTGGTTGCTGCGGATGATGCCCACCGCGAAGTTCATGACCGGGCCGCGCTTGGGGAACGCGTCCTGCGGATCGGTCAGGATGTGGTAGGACACCGGGAGGCCGAGGTCGATCGTGGCTTCGAAGAGCTCGTCGTAGATCGGGCTGTCCCAGTCCGCCTGGCCGGGCCGGCTGGGGAGCATCACGCCGCGCAGCCCGAGCGCCTTGATCTGCCGGAGGTCCTCGATCCCGTCCGCGGGTGTGCGCACGGCGGTCTGGCCGACACCGAGGAGCCGGTCGGGGTGCGCGCTGCAGTACTCGGCGAGCCAGCGGTTGTAGGCGTCCATGCACGCCTGCTTGTAGTCCAGGTCCGGGTGGCGACAGAGCACGAGCCCGACCGTCGGGTAGAGCACCTCGGCGCTCACGCCGTCGCGGTCCTGGTCCGCGAGGCGCGCCTCGGGATCCCAGCCGCCCCGGTGCCACTCCTCGAAGCGTCCCATGGGGCGGATGTCCTCCGGGCGCTTGCCGGCGGCCGCGATGAGGCCCATGGGGAGCGCGCCCTGCGTCAGATCGGGGATCACGTACATCTCTCCGCCCGCGTCGTCGTGGACGAGGTGCGGCGCCCGGTCGCGCAGCGCCGGGTCGATGTACTTCCGGTACGTGTCGGGATGCTCCGTGATGTGGGAGTCGGCCGAGATCGGCGGCATGGTCATGTCGTACCTCCGTCGCTACGCGGGCTCCAGCACCATGGGCAGGCTCGTGACGCCGCGGAAGACGATGCTCGGGGGAATGGGCAGCGGCGCGTCGTCCACCCGCCGGAAGCCCCGCGTGCGCTCGAGCAGGACCCGGAGCGCCACCTCGGCCTCCAGCGTCGCGAGCGACGCCCCGAGGCAGTAGTGCGGGCCGAAGCCGAAGGCGAGGTCCGGCTTCCGCTCGCGCCCGATGTCGAAGACCTCGGGGCGCTCGAAGACCGCCTCGTCCCGGTTCGCCGACCCGAGCCAGCAGAGCGCGACCTCACCGGCGGCGACCGCGACGCCGTGCAGCCGCGTCTCGCGCGTGGCAAGGCGCGGGTCCATCTGCACGGGCGAGGAGAAGCGCAGGACCTCCTCCACCGCCACCGGCACCCGCGACGGGTCGGCGCGCAGCGCCGCGAGCGCCTCGGGGTGCGCCAGGAGGGCGAGCACCGCGTTGCCGATCAGGTGCGTGGTCGTCTCGTTGCCCGCGACCAGGAGGAGGATGAGCATCGCGAGCAGCTCCTCGAAGGAGAGGCGCGAGCCCTCGAGCTCGGCCGCGACGAGCGCCGAGAGCAGGTCGTCGCGCGGCTCGCGCCGCCGCGCCTCGACCAGGCGCACGAAGTAGGCCTCGAGCTCGCCCCGCACCCGCCGGAGCGTGGCGACGCGCTCGGGCGGCGCGACCTCGAAGAAGACGGTGCCGAGCGGCGCCACGATCGCGTCGGACCACACCTTGAACCGCGCGCGGTCCTCGGCTGGCACGCCGATCAGCTCGGCGATGACGACGACCGGCAGCGGATAGATGAGCGCCTCGACCAGGTCGACCTCCCCCCGGGCGAGCGCGGCGTCGAGGAGCTCGTGGGCGATCGCCTCGACGCGTGGCGCGAGCTGGCGGACGCGCCGCGGCGTGAACGCCAGGTTCACCAGGCCGCGGAGCCGCGTGTGCTCGGGCGGGTCCATGACCAGCATGCTGCGCGGCACGTCCTCGGGCGCGAAGCCGGGCGGGGTCGGGAAGACGCTCGACCACGTCTGCGGATCGCGCAGGATCGCCTGGCAGTCCGCGTGCCGGAACACGGAGACGACGGGCAGGCCCTCGTGGCGCCACGCGGGATGCTCGCGGCGCGCGCGGGCGAAGAGCGCGTACGGGTCACGGCGGGTCTCCTCGTCGAAGGGGTTGAAGAAGAAGGTCGCGTTCGTGGGGGCCAGCATGCTCCCCTTCTACGCCGGGCGGTCCTGCCGATGCCAGATGGACGGATCCGAGCTCAGAGCGCGCCGAGCCCGCGCAGAAACGCCGCCGTCCGCTCCCACGTCGGCTCGAGCACCTCGGACAGCTCGTGGCCCCGAGTCGTACAACACCAACTTCGGCGTGTCTCCTCGGACACGAGCGCCATGCGCCGCGATGGCGCGCGAAGCCGGATCGCTACAGCATTCTAGACCTAGAAAGCCCAACGCTTGAATCGTTGACCACCCGCCCGTAGGGTGATGGGCCACCACGATGGATGGGGCGGAGGCGATCGAGCTCGCCCGGGGGTTGCTGCCCGCATGGGTCGGCTGGGTGAACTTCCTTCTTCCGATCGCGCTGGCGTTCCTGGTTTCCCTCGTCTCGACCTGGTCGGCAGGGACGGTCGCCCTCCGGCTCGTGGGCGACCGCCCCTGCGAGAACTGGGCAGACCGTGCCCGGAGAGACTTCCCCGTGCGGCGTGCGATCGCCCTCTGCCTCGTGGCGATCTCGCTCGGCATCGGCGCGATGGGCTCGTGGTTTCAGGGCCCGCTTTCCCCCCTCCCGGGCGCCGTGTCCCTCTGGCTCGTGCTCACGCCGGCGTATGGTGGCGGCATGCTTGTTTTCCGTCGCTTCTCGCGCCGTCTCGGGGACGGATCGCTCTCGCCTCCCGACTCGTGGTGGCGGAACTTCGCCGTCGGGTTGCTCGTCTTCGTTCCGTCCTGGTTGGTGACGGCCCTCGTGATGACGTCGATCGGCAACAGGCCGGACGCCCGGGCCGTCATGACACTCGCCGCTGGCGCCATCGCCACGGGGTTCTTCGCGCTCGGCGGGGGGCTCCTGGTCCTCCGCCGGCTTGGGCTCGCGGCTCCACCGTCGCCGCGGCTCGCCGCCATCGTCGAGGAGGTCTCCCGGCGCGTCGGTGTCCAGCCGCGGACGACCTACGAGGTGCGCACGTCCATGGCGAACGCCTTCGTCTTCCCGGCCAGCGGCGTCCTGGCATTCACCGAGCGAGCGCTCGGGGTCCTCGACGACGACGAGGTCGCTGCGATCTGTGCCCATGAGCTCGGGCATCTCGCCGAGCCCCGTCTCTTGCACGTCATTCGATGCCTGGAGCCGTACCTCCTCCTCCCCCTCGGGGCGCTGCCGCTCGTCATGACCTCCTTCGGGGCACGCGGTACCGCCGCGATGGTGGGCGCGATCATCATCGCATCGTTCGCATGCAGGCGCTTTCGGCGCGGGCGCGAGGAGCGTGCGGACCGCGTGGCCCATGCGCACCAGGGCGAGGCGGGCGTCTACGCCCATGCCCTCGAGCGCTTGTACCGGGCCAATCGCATCCCGGCCGTGGTGGGGCGAAGGCGCGGGAGTCACCCGGAGCTCTACGACCGTATGGCGGCCGCGGCAGCAGCGCCGCCGTACCCACGCCCCCTGCCGCCGCCGAGGCTTCCGACCGTGCTCGGCGTGTTGGCCGGAACGGCGATCGCCTGGCTGGCCGCCTTCGCCCTCGTGGCCGTTTCCGCACGCGTCGACCGCTCCCGGCACGATCTCGCCAGTCGGCTCTGGTATGTCGCCCTCCACGGTGAAGGCGCGCCCGAGCTGTACCAACTCGCCCTGGCACGCTGGGAGGAGGGGAATCACGTGGATGCCATCACGCTCTACCGCGGCGCAGCTGCCCTGGCGTGGCGCTCGGTGTTCTATGCGACCGACCTCGCCGTCGCGCTCGCGAAAGACGGGCAGTGCGACGAGGCAACGCGTGCAGCCGCGGCCGCCCGCGAGCGGCTTCGCCGGCGTCCCGACCGCGACGGGCTCCGCGCGCTGAGAGGTGCCTTCTCTGCGGCCGCCGA
>VBKJ01000169.1 GCA_005879795.1 Deltaproteobacteria bacterium | reverse complement strand
CAACCCGGTCTACGATACCAAGGGCAATCTGCTGCCCAGCCTCAACAACCTGCAGCTCGCGTGGTTCGATCACTGGCTCAAGGGAATCGGCAACGGGATCGACACCTTCCCCGCAGTGGAGACCTACTATCTCGGCGCGGGGAAATGGGCTCCCGACACGAGGTACCCCGCGTCGCGCACCACGTATCGTTCCTGGTATCTGTCCGCGGCGCCGGGCAGCGGAGCCGCCCTGTACGCCGGATCGCTCGCTCCGGCAGTGGACAGCGGAGACACGACGGTGACGCTGCCCTGGATCCCGGTCAACGGGACCTGCTCCCGGTCGACCACGCAGTGGACGGCGGGCCTGGTGTCCGGCTGGCTGTGCGAGAACGACAATCGGCCGAGCGAGGTTCTGGGGGCCACGTTCACGACCCCGCCGTTCGCCGCGCCGTACGCCATCTCGGGTCCCATCGACGCCACCGTCTGGATCAGCTCGACGGCCGCCGACACCCAGGTCGTCGCGACGGTCTCGGACGTGGATCCCAGCGGCGCGTCGAGCCAGATCACGGCGGGGACCCTGGTTGCATCGCTGCGGGCCCTGACCACGACGCCATGCCGTTCGATCGTCGCCGACTGCTCGGTCTACGCGAAGGGACACCTGATCGAGCCGTGGCATCCCTATACCCGGGCGTCGCAGGTCGCGCTCACGCCCGGGGTGCCGACGCCGCTCGAGATCGAGATCTTCCCGACCTCCGCCGTGATCGAGCCGGGTCACTCGTTGCGGCTCACCATCACGACCGGCGATTTTCCGCACGAGACGCCCACTTCGTCCACGGTGGTGGACTCGGCGGGCGGGATCGACACGCTGTACATCGGGCCGGACCATCCGTCGTCCATCTATCTCGGGACGGTGTCGCCGGCTCCCGTGAGCTGAGCCCGCCCTCTCGTGGCTCGCGGGGGGTGATACCCCCGATGCTCGAGTCGCGTCAGGCGCTCTGGTCCGGGGCGGCGCCCGCCGCTCACTCCCGGGCGTCTCGCTCCTCGCGCGGCGGATCCCGCGTGAGGGGCACCTCGCCCCCGAGGCCGGTGCGGCCGATCCACGCGCGCAATCCGAGGTAGAGGGCGAGAGCCAGGAGCCCGAGCAGCACGAGCCAGTGCTGCACCCGGCCGACGTCTCGCGCGACGCGCTCGGCGCGGTCGGAGAAGAGAAAGCCGAGCGTCGCCATCGCGGGAACGAAGATCGCGCATCCCGCTGCCTCCGCGAGGGCGAAGCGGTGGGCCGGGACGTGAAAGGCGCCCGCAGCAAGGAAGGTCGCGATGCGGAAGCCGAGCATGAAGCGTGCGGCGAACACGGCCCGAGCGCCGTGCCGCTCGACTGCGCTGCGGACGGCGTCGAGCCGCGCCGCGCCGAGCCGGCGGGCGAGCAGGGGCAGCGCCACGATCTCGCGCCCGTAGCGCCGCCCGGCCAGGTAGATGATCCAGTCGGCGCACACGACGGCCGCGAAGCCGACGGCGATCACGTCGCGCAGCCGGAGGAGGCGCCGGTTCGCCAGCACGCCCGCGGCGAGGAGCGTCACATCCTCGGGAATGGGAAGGCCGAGCCCGCCGCTCACGAGGAGCAGGAAGAGGCCGGTGAGCGTCCCCTGCCAGGTCAGGACGCCCCTGATACCGACGCGCCCGGCGCGGAGCAAGCTATTGACGGAGATCGCTGCGGTTCCCGCGCAGACACGTCACGAGACTGCCGCCACGCTCACGAGGCCGGGCTGAGCTCCACCAGACGCTCGCCCCGGCCCCGTCCGCAGCGCAGCGTGACGACCGGGCCCGGCGATGTCGCCACCGGCCTTCCATTGCAGCGCACCGCGAACCCGCCCGGGTAGCGGCGGGGCGGGACGAACAGCTCGAGCGGGGCGGTGCCGCGCGCGACGTAGCGCAGGCGGAGCGTGTTGGCGGCGGCATCGAACGCGTGCTCGAGCACGCGGCCGGGCACCGCGCGCGCGTACACCCGCGACAGCGCCGTCGTCCGGGCGATCCGCTCGCCGTCCGGCTCCGAGCTCTCCCCGTCGAAGAGGCCCCAGCGGCCCTGGCTGATCTCCTCCCACAGCCAGAACGCCGAGTGCGTGCGCAGGTGGTCCTGGAGGTCGAGCTCGGCCGTGATCCACGCGTTCGCATTCGACGCGTTCGGGTCGATGCCGTACTCCCCCACCAGCAGCGGCGCGCCCCAGCCGCGGGCCTCGGCCGCCGCGCGCTCCATCGAGGGCGCGAGCTCGGCCGGGTCGCCGCTCGAGTAGTCGTGGCCGTCGAACACGTCAGTATAGACGTGGGGCGCGTAGAGCGCGCCGCGGACAGGGAACGGGGTGGTGGGGACGGGTGCCGCGTTGGTCGCGTTCCGGATCGCGTCGGGCTCGAAGGCGACCAGGTGACGATGGTCGACGCGGCGGATGGCGCGCGCCAGGCGCACGTGGAATGCGAGCAGCGCCACGTCGCCGTTCGGGACCAGGAAGGCGAGCGGCTCGTTCATGATCTCGTAGCCGAGGACGGCCGGCTCGCGCGCGAAGCGGTGCGCGAGCACGACCGCCGCCGCGGCGAGATCGGCCTGCACGCCGCCCGCGTCGAGGAAGAACTGCCGGAAGGCCGCGAGCGTGGCCGGCGCCAAGCGGCGGGCGCCCAGGTCGGTGAGCGGGCCGCCCAGGTAGGGATAGCCGTTCGGCCCGAGCAGCAGGTCGAGCACCCAGCGCGGGGCCCCGTCCTCGCCGATCTCCTTGGAGAACGCGTCCTGGTGGAAGTCGAGCAGCACCAGGATGCCGTGCGAGCGGCAGAGGGCCAGCACGCCCGCGATCCGGTCGAGGTATGCCGCGTCGAAGCGGCCGCGCGCGGGCTCGAGCGCGCTCCAGCTGATCGGCAGGCGGAGGAGGTTGAAACCGAAGCGCTCCATCGTAGCCGCGTCGCCGTCGTCGAAGACGGGGATCGGCTCGAGCGGGAGCCGGCCGTCGTCGAAGGTGACGTCGAAGATGCCCTCGACGCGCGCGTTCACGCCGCGCAGCGTGACCTCGCGCCGGCGCTCGTCGAGGAGGCGGCCCCGGTGGACGTGGAGCCGGCGTCCGTCCAGCGCGCGGGCCGGCGTGAGTGCGAGCAGCACGACGAGCACGACCACGGTGCGCATCGGTCCCATCAGCCGCGGGGGCGACTATTGCAACGCGGCCCCGATTGGGGCAAGGGCAGGCGGGGATGCTTGTTGGAAGGTGGGAGGCGATGGCGGGTCTCGCTGCCGACTCGCCCATCTGGGTCTCGCGCTGGAGGCTCTTCCATAGCGGGATCTACGAGGACTGGGGCGAGCTGCTGCTGGTCGCGGTGTTCGCGGCGCTCTGCATCATCTGGGTCATCATGGACCGGCGGAGCCAGCTGCGCCTCTGGGTGGGTGTGCTCGCGCTCGTGATCGGTGCGAAGATGGTGATGGACGGCGGGCCGATCGCGCAGAGGGTGACCGACGTGGTGCTCTCGGTGCCGCGCGCGGTGGCGCGCGCCCTGCGATGACCCGGCCCGCGGGGCCGCCCCATGGCGCCCGCGCGACCAGGTGCGACGCCCGGGGGGCGAGGGGGAGGCGGATCGCCGCCGTGCTCGCGGCCGGGCTCGCGGCCTGCGCCGCGCGCGCGCCGCGCGTCGCGGTCGGGTCGCTCGCGGCCGGGCTCGACGAGTTCCTCGCCACGCACCCGCTCGCCGCGGGCCAGGCCATCCGCGCCGACGAGGTGGGCCGCACCGCGAGCGCGAGCTACCACCTCGTGCAGGTGCGCGGCAGCGAGAGCCCGCACCGGCACGTCGCACACGACCTCACGGTGTTCGTGCTGCGCGGGCGGGGCGTGCTCACGCTCGGCGAGGCGCGCCGTTCGCTCGCCGCGGGCGACGCCGCCCTGATCCCGCGCGGCGCCGTGCACTGGTTCGCGAGCGAGGGGCGCGCGCCGGCGCTCTCGCTGGTCGTCTTCGCGCCGCCGCTCGACGCGCCCGACACGGTGCCCGCCGAGGCGCGTTGACTCCGGCGGGTGCCGGGGCTACGCAGAAGCGACACGGCGACGCCCGAGCGCGTCGCGATCGGAGGACCAGCGCGATGAGAAGACGCGTCAAGCTGACGACCCTGGCCGCGGGCGCGCTGCTCGCTTGGACGGTGATGCCGGCAGGTGCCGCCGACAGCGTCACCGGCGAGGTCGTGGACCTGTCCTGCTACCTGGCGCATCCCCAGACCAGCCTGGGCGCGGGGCACAAGAAGTGCGCCGAGGTGTGCCTCAAGAAGGGGCTCCCGGCGGGGCTGCTCACCGCCGACAAGCAGCTCTACCTGCTGATCGAGGACCACGACAACGCCAAGGCCTACGCGGCCGTGAGGGAGAAGGCGGCGGAGAAGGTGACCGTCGAGGGCGAGAAGGTCACCCAGAACGGGATGCAGGGGATCGTCGTCGAGGCGGTGAAGTAGCCGCTACAGGAAGAAGTGCAGCTCGAGCCAGAGCTCGTCCTGGTTGAAGCTGGGCTGCCGCGTAGGGCCGTTGTTGATCCGATACTGGATGCGGGGCTGGATCACGCGGTTCACGAACGGCTCGGCGCCGATCGCGTAGCGCGTACGGTCGCGGTCGCGCGTCACCTTGAGGAACTCGAAGACGCCGCGCAGGTTGAGCCAGTCGAAAAGGAGGAAGTTCGCCTCGCCGTAGGCGGCGTACCTGTCGTCGCGTAGCGGGCTGCCGAGCGTGCGGTCGTTGATGAAGTCGAGCTCGCCGAGGTACGTGAACCGCCACCAGTTGGAGCCGCCGTAGAACCCGCCCACGTACCGCTTGTTCGACTGGCGGGCGAAGGAGGCGCCGGCGAGCAGGTGGCGGACCACGGGCACGTCCTCGAGCATGGTGTAGCCGTTCACCGTCGCGGCCACGTCCTTGTCGCCGGGCGTCCCGTTGGTGATCGAGGAGGCGAGGAAGAAGGGGCCGGGCTGGATGCCGATCTCGCCGCCCTCGTCGGGCGTCTGGAAGGTGTAGTTGGTGTGGGCGCGGATGAAGGCCTGGTCGTCCTGCACGCGGAGCCCGTAGGCCGGGAAGAGGCGGCCCGCCTTCACGTAGGTATCCCAGGGGAGGAAGCCGCGGATCATGCCGAACGCCTCGCGGTTGTTGGCGCCGGTGGTGAAGTCCTCGTCGGCGTAGAGGGTCACGAAGTCGGGCAGGAGGTCCACCTGGCCATAGACGAGGAACTCGAAGAGGCGGCTGTCGTTCGACTGGACGTGGCGGCGGAAGGCCGTGTTCCCGGGCACCCGCCCCAGCCGATCGGGACGGTCCTGGAAGACGGTGACGTTCTGCACCCGCAGGTCGCCGCCGATCGAGGCGTAGGAGTTGAGCTCGCCGTTGAACGGCTTCACGCCCGGGGGGACGGGGAGGAGGTCCAGGTCGTGCTCGATGTCGTGGGCGTGGATGTGGGCGAAGGCCGTGCGCTTTCCGCCCCCGGTCTGGTTGGTGTGGCAGGCGCTGCACTTGGCGCCCTCGCGCACCATCAGATAGGGCTCGGCGCGCGCCGCGCCGGCGGCAAGGACGGCGAGCGCGCCGAGGAGCGGGATCAGTTGTCGGGGGCGCACTCGGTGATCCACTGGACGATGGCCGGGATCTCGTCGGGCCCGAGGCACTGGCCGCCGGCCGGCGGGACGGCCGGGCAACCCAAGGGCATCATCGCGCCCGAGATGTGCGGCCCGCCCTCGAGCTTGCGCACCATGTAGCTGTCGTCGGGGAAGCCGGGCTTGACGCGTTTGAGCCGCGGCTCCTGTGTCGAGGGGACGTTGACGGACTGGCTGTAGGCGACCCCCGCGGTCAGGTCCTGGGTGCCGGCCGGCACCGGCCCGATGTGGCAGGTGGGGAGCGCGCACGAGCGGTTGAAGATGGGCTGGATGTCCATCGAGAAGGAGACGGAAGGCGGGGTCGTGGTCGTGCACGCCCGCTTCGGCGGCGCGCCCCCTCCGCCCTCGCCCCCGCTGCCCGCGCATCCGGTCAGCACACCGAGGATCGCCAGGACGGCGATCGTCCGGGGGCCCGGCGTCCGCATCGTCGCTCCTTCATGGGGCCCCGAGCCCTTAGCCCACGGCCCCCCGCGAGGGCAAGCAAGGAGCGACGTGGAGCCCGGGCTCAGTGCCCCTTGTCGAGCGCGGCCTTCAGCGTGGCCAGGTGCGTGAGCTCGTCCGACAGGCGCCGCAGGCTGTCGAGGACGCGGGTGACCTCGCTCTGGGCCCACTCGAGCTCCTGCGGCGTCACCTTCGCGAGCGCACTGCGCAGCTGATCGTAGAGGGCGACGAGGCCCTCGACGCCGGAGATGCCCGA
>VBKJ01000168.1 GCA_005879795.1 Deltaproteobacteria bacterium | reverse complement strand
GCGCCGCGAGATCCGCACGCCCGAACCGCGCGGGTTCTCCGGCCGTGAACGCCCTGCCCGCGGGCGACCCCTCCACCGGGACGAACATGTGCTCCTTGATCAGCCCCTTGCCGGCGAACTCGAGCGCCCACATGTCGAACGCGTTCCGCTCGCGGTCGTAGACCGCGAGGCTCGTGTAGTCGTGCGCCACGACACGTCGCAGGCAGGTCGCAATGGCGCTGAACAGCGCCCGCGGCTCGAGGTTCGAGACGAGCGCGTTGTTCACCTCGAGGAGCAACTCGAGGCGATCGCGTTCGCACGCCAGCTGCTGCTGCGCCTGCCGGGCGGCTTCGTGATGGAGCGTGTTGTCGACGGCCAGCGCCACCTGGCTCGTGAGCTCCTGCAGGACCTCGACGTCGGAGTCCGAGAAGGCATCTTCGTCCTGGCTCGCGAAGCTGAGCCCGCCGAGACGGCGGAGCGGCGTCGTCAGAGGGAGGACGCAGAACGATCGCATGCCCTCGGCGCGCAGGATCCGTCTGACCTCGGCGAAGCGCGTCTCACGGTCGATGCGCGGCACGACGAGGGGCCGTTGCGTCTGCCACACGAGGCCCGCGGGAGACTCGGGCACGGGCAGCTCGAGGTCGGTGGTGAAGGTCGGCTCGAGTGAGACGATGGTGTGAAGGCGCATGACGTCGCGCTCCGGATCATGGAGCACGATCGCGAGCCGGTCGAAGCGAGCGACCCGGCGAAGAAGCCCGGCCAGGTCACATAGGAGGCTCTTCAGGTCCCGGTGCGAGGCCGTGGCGTGCGACACGTCGAGCAGCATCCGGTGGAGATTGCCCGGCGCGCACGCCCGGTGATCGGCGCGCGCCTCGCTCACCATCGCATCTCCCCTCCCCTGGAGTTGGTCCCCGAGAACATGTCCCATGTCCCGAATGGCTGCCTATGTAGCCGGCCGTTCCGGATGAATCCATAGCCCTCGGCACGCTGGACGTGAACACCGTTCCAGGGAGCCGCCCCGAGGCAGGACGCGCGGGATCGCCTACGAGCGCAGCGTGCCGATGGGTCGGCAGCGTCCGGCGCGTTCGGATCGCAGCTCCATCGATCCGACGGCGCGCGTCGGATGCTGGCGCATCGTGCCCGAGAGGCAGCGAGGAAGTCGACGCGGAGGTGCGCTGACGATATACAACGAGGTCTGATCCGGACCATGCATCCATGGGCCGCTGCCGTCGCCGCTCTCCTCATCTTCGTCATTCTCTGGGATGCATTCCAGACGATCATCCTCTCCCGCCGCGTCTCGCGAAGGTTCCGGCCGACGCGGGCCTTCTACCGGTTCCTGTGGACGCCATGGAGAGCGGCCGCGAAGCGATTCCCCCAGGGCAACCGACGGGAAAACGTTCTCACGGTATTCGGCCCGCTCTCGCTGATCCTGCTCATCGCTCTCTGGGCACTCGGCCTGATCGTCTCCTTCGCGCTTCTCCATTGGGGTGTCGGATCGCAGGTGACAGGTCCGGACGGCCGCTCGGGATTCGGCGTAGACCTGTACATGAGCGGCACGACCTTCTTCACGCTCGGCCTGGGAGACGTGACCCCGCGAACGACGCTCGCCCGCGGGCTCACGATCCTGGAGTCCGGCATGGGGTTCGGCTTCCTGGCGCTCGTGATCGGCTATGTGCCCTTGATCGCGCAAGCGTTCTCCCGCCGGGAAGTGAGTATCTCGATGCTGGACGCGCGGGCCGGCTCCCCTCCGACGGCAGCGCGGCTCCTGCGCCGGCACGTCCGGGACGGGGATGACGATCTTCGCGGGCTGCTCCGCGACTGGGAGCGCTGGTCCGCGGAGCTTCTCGAGAGCCACGTCTCGTTTCCGGTGCTCTCCTACTTCCGCTCGCAGCACGATAACCAGTCGTGGGTCGCGGCCCTGACGACGATCCTCGACGTCTGCTCCCTTGTCGTCGCACGGATCGAGGACAAGCCGGTGCCCACGGCGCGGCTGACGTTCGCGATGGCGCGTCACGCCGTGGTGGACCTGTGCGCCGTCTTTCGTCTAAAGCCGACGCCCCCAGTCGTCGATCGACTGCCGCCCTCGGAAGAGAAGCGACTCGAGAGCTTTCTCGCCGCGGCCGAGGTTCGGTTTCGCGCGGACGAGGCCTCCGTCGCCAAGCTCAGGGCACTGCGCGCGATGTACGAGCCCTACGTGCAGGCGCTGTCGAGCTTCCTGATCATGCCGCTGCCCGACTGGCTCCCCCCGGAAGGCGTGAGCGACAGCTGGCACACGATCGCATGAAAACGCGCCGCTGCCGCCACACGTACATCTCGCTGCTCCTCACTGTCGGCGCGAAGCCTCCCACCTTCCCCGCTGCGGCCGAGGGAAGGCTTGCCGCAAGGCAAAAGAGGCGTATTGTCTCCAGACTCCATGGCTGCGCCTGCGCGCCCGCTCATCGAGACCCGCTACGAGCAGATGTTCCCCACCCTGGAGCCCGCGGAGGTTGAGCGTCTGCGGCGCTTCGGCGAGCGTCGCGCCTACCGCGCAAGCGAGCGGCTCGTCGCGACCGGCGAAATCAGTCCCGGCATGTTCGTCGTTCTGACCGGTGAGATCGCCATCACGCAGCACAACGCGCTCGGGCGCGACGAGGCGATCGTCACGCACGGTCCGGGCTCGTTCATGGGCGAGCTCAGCCAGCTGTCCGGCCGCCCGTCGCTGGTGGACGCGCATGCCGTGAAGCCGGTCGAGGCGCTCGTCATCCCACCCCGCAAGCTGCGCGACGTTCTGGTCGCGGAAGCGGAGCTCGGCGAACGCATCATGCGCGCGCTCATCCTGCGCCGCGTCGGTCTCCTCCAGAGCGCCGTCGCGGGCCCGCTGATCATCGGCCACGCCGGCGACGGCGACGTGCTTCGGCTGGCAGGATTCCTCGCGCGCAACGGGCATCCGCACCACACGCTCGACCCCGACAGCGACTCCTGCGCGAAGACCCTGCTCGAGCGATTCAGCGTCGACCCGACGACGCTGCCGATCGTCCTCTGCCCGAACGGACGGATGCTCCGGAACCCGAGCGAGGTCGAGCTCGCGCGCTGCCTCGGCCTCGTGCGACCCATCGATCCGAGCAACGTCTATGACGTCGCGATCATCGGCGCCGGACCGGCCGGCCTCGCGGCGGCGGTCTACGCGGCGTCCGAAGGGCTCTCGGTGATCGTGCTCGATCGCCGCGCCTTCGGCGGGCAAGCCGGCGCGTCGGCGCGAATCGAGAACTACATGGGGTTTCCCACCGGCATCTCCGGTATGGCGCTCATGGCGCGCGCGCACAGCCAGGCGGAGAAGTTCGGGGCCGAGATGGCGATACCCGACGAAGTCGTGCGTCTGCGATGCCGCCCCGCTGGCGAGGACGCGCGGTTCGAGCTGGGGCTCGCCAATGACGAGCGCGCCAGCGCCCGCACGGTCGTGATCGCGAGCGGCGTCCGATACCGCCGCCTCGATGTCGCGAATCTCGCCGAGTTCGAAGCCTCGTCCGTGCACTACTGGGTCTCGCCGCTCGAGGGGAAGCTCTGCGCCGGGCAGGAGGTGGCGCTGGTCGGTGCCGGCAACTCGGCGGGCCAGGCGGTCGTCTATCTCGCGAGCCAGGTGGCCAAGGTCTGGCTTCTCGTGCGCGGACGGAGCCTGGATGCGAGCATGTCGCGCTATCTCGTCGACCGCCTCGCGGCGCTGCCGAACGTCGAGGTGCTGGTGCAGACCGAAGTCACCGCCCTCGAAGGACAGGGCGGCATGCTCGACACCGTCCGCTGGCGCCATCTGCCGTCGGGCGAGCAGACGGGGCGCCCGCTCCGCCACCTGTTCCTCTTCATCGGCGCCGACCCGAACACCGCGTGGTTGTCGCAGTCCGACGTGGCGCTCGACGACAAGGGCTTCGTGCGCACGGGCGGGGACCTCGGGAACGGGCACCGGCCGCTCGAGACGAGCCGCAAGGGTGTGTTCGCGATCGGTGACGTGCGCGCCGGGTCGGTGAAGCGCGTTGCCGCCGCTGTCGGCGAAGGCGCGCAGGTGGTCGCGACGCTGCACGCGTTTCTCGCCGACGTCCGTGGTGAAGCGGCCGCCATGGGCAACATCGGGAGGACCAATGGCTGACGAATGCGCCCACCAGGCCGGCATCCGCAAAGTCGTCCCCAGCGCGCTCGGCTGCGAGGAGTGCCTGAAGATCGATTCGATCTGGGTGCACCTGCGGCTCTGCCGGACGTGCGGTCACGTCGGCTGCTGCGACAGCTCGCCGAACCGTCACGCGACCAAGCACTTCCACGCGACGGGGCATCCGATCATCGAGGGCTACGACCCGCCCGAAGGTTGGGGATGGTGCTACGTCGACGAGGCGACGCTCGACCTCTCCGACCGCACCACCCCGCACAACGGTCCGATCCCGCGCTACGTCTGAGGCTCCGTCTCAGACCTCGGAGGGTTCAATTCAGGGCGAGACCCTCGACGACTTTGCCGACGTCTCCGGCTGGACCCCGGTGGCGTCGGGACAGGCGCACCTCGACATTTCCCGGGATCGAGGGCGCCGGGGCGACGCCATGCGGCTCGACTTCGATTTCAAAGGCGGCGGCGGCTTCGTCGTCGCGCGCAAGCGCTTCTCGTTCCCACTGCCGGACGCTTATGCTTTCACCTTGGACGTCCACGGGGTGGCGCCCGCCAACAAATTCGAGTTCAAGCTCGTCGACCCCGGCGGCCAGAACGTCTGGCGGTACCAGGCGGAGGCATTCGACTTGCCCGCGGAGTGGCGATCGCTGCGGATCGGGAGCAGCCAGATCGACTTCGCCTGGGGACCGGCGGGGAGCGGCCCCATGCGCCAGGTCGGCGCGATCGAGTTCGCGATTACGGCGCCGCCGGGGGGGAAGGGCACGCTCTGGATCGCCAACCTGTGCCTCGAGGATCACAGCTTTCGCTCGACGCCGGCCGTCCAGGCGTCGAGCGCGCTGCCGGGGCACGAGCCCCGGTGCGCCGTGGATCGTTGCTTGGAGACGAGCTGGCGGAGCGAGCCCTCCGACGAGCCGCAATGGTTCCTGGTCGACTTCGGGGAGGTGCGCGAATACGGAGGGCTGATCGTCCGCTGGGACCCGACGACGACAGCGCGGCCGTTCGACCTCGAGAGCTCCGACGACGGCACGGCATGGAAGACGGTCTACTCGGCCAAGCGCCCCGACGCGGCGCGCAGCTACGTCTACCTGCCCCACGGCACGTCGCGACGGCTCCGGCTTCGCCTGCACGGCGGCGTCGACGGCAAGGGAATCGGCATCGCCGAGATCGACGTCAAGCCGTACGAGTTCTCCCGCTCGCTCAATGCGTTCTTCGGGAATATCGCCGCGAACGAGCCCAGGGGACTCTTCCCCCGATACCTCTCGGGAGAGCAGACCTACTGGACCCCGGTGGGCAGCGTCCTCGGGGGCGTCACGCAGGGGCTCCTGAACGAAGACGGCATGCTCGAGGTCGACAGGGGCACGTTCTCGCTCGAGCCCTTTCTGTACGTCGGCGAGGAGCTCGTCACCTGGGCCGACGGCTCCCCCACGCAGGAGCTGGAGCAGGGATTCCTTCCCATCCCGTCGTCCGTGTGGCGGAAGGACGGCATCGCTCTCAAGTCCACCGCCTTCGCGACCGGCGAGGCGGGGAAGGCCGTCCTGTACATGCGGTACCGGCTCGAGAACCTGGAGACCGAGCCACGGCGGGTGCGCTTCTTCGCCGCCGTGCGCCCGTTCCAGGTGACGCCGCCCTGGCAGGCCTTCAACGACCTCGGCGGCGTCAGTGCCATCACGACGCTCGAGTACGTGAGGGGCGCCGTATGGGTGAATCGCCGGAAGGCAGTGATTCCCCTGACCCCGCCGAGCGGGTTCGGGGTGGCGGCGTTCGCACAGGCTCCCGTGACCGAGTACCTGCTAGCGGGCGACTTGCCCCCCGAAGACGCAGTGAGCGACGGCTTCGGCTACGCCTCCGGGGCCCTGCGGTACGACCTCGACCTCCTCCCGGGGTTCGCTCGGGACGTCTATCTGGCGACGCCGTTCGGGGCAGCAGACCCTGCCCTCGCCCCCTCGTTCCGAGACTTCGACGGTGCGG
>VBKJ01000167.1 GCA_005879795.1 Deltaproteobacteria bacterium | reverse complement strand
AGCACGTCCGACGCCTTCGGGTCCTTCGTGCCGGTGCTTGCCCACAGGAGGCGTTGCGAGCGGGCGCCGACGTTCAGCAGGCGGAGCCAGCGGTCGGACGCGAGGAGGTCGCGGTACGCCTTGTACGTCCGCCGCGCCATCGCAATGCCGAGGCGGCCATTTAGCTCGGTCGGTACCCTGTTCGTGACCGCGCTGTCCCATCGGCTGACGAAGATCGACGCCACCGAGCCCACGTGCGGGTTGAGCCCGGCCGCGACGCGTCGCTCGATGCCCCGGATGTACGCCTGCGCCGCGGCGACGTACTGCTCGCGCGAGAAGAGGAGGGTCACGTTCACCGGCACGCCGGCGAAGATCGCCTCCTCGATGGCCGGGATGCCCTCCGCCGTGCCGGGGATCTTGATGAAGAGGTTCGGGCGCCCGGCGCGCCCGTGCAGGTCCCTCGCGGCGGCGACGGTGCTCGCCGCGTCGTACGCGAGGGTGGGGGAGACCTCGAGCGAGACCCAGCCGTCGACACCGTTCGTCCTCTCGTGGATCGGCCGGAAGAGATCGGCGGCGCGGGTCAGGTCCTCGAGGGCGAGCTCGAAGAAGAGGTCCTCCCCGGAGCGCCCCGCCGCGGTCCTCTCGCGGATGGCGGCGTCGTAGTCGTGGCTGTTCTTGATCGCGTGGTCGAAGATCGTCGGGTTCGAGGTGAGTCCCGTGACCGACAGCTCCTCGATGTACCGTGCAAGTGTCCCTCCAGTGAGGAGCGAGCGCGTGATGTTGTCGAGCCAGAGGCTCTGGCCCGCGTCGTGTAGTTGTTGGGTCGCTTTCATCGGGTCCCCTTCTGCCGCGCGGCGTCCAGCAGCGCCGGCATGTCGTAGGTCGTGAGGTCGCCGATCCGATCGATGGTCACGTCCGGCGCCGGATGGCGTGCGACGTCGGGCGCATGCGCGTAGTGCCCCTGGCGCGGGAAGACGGTCGTCAGCCGATCGCCCCAGCGCTCCTTGACGGCGGCCAGGATCCGGACCTTGTCGTCCACGAGCACGTAGTGGGCCGCGGGATGGCGGCGCTCGACGTCGTCGAGCTCCCGCTCCTTGTGGATGTAGATGAGGACGCGGCCCTCGACCGCCTCGAACAGACCCGAGCGCTGCACCTTGAGCGGCTGGAAGACCACGTCGCCGTCCGAGAGGATGACGGTCGGGCCGAAGGCGCGGACGTGCTCGAGCGCGTCGAGGGAGCCCGGGAAGAGCCGGTTCGCGAAGGGATAGTTCACGAGGTAGGACGAGACCGCGAGCAGGTGCGGCTCGCGCGGATGCCTCACGCGGTAGCGCTGGAGGGCTCCGAGGTAGTCCGCGTACCCGAGCTCTCGGCGGAGCTCCTCGAAGATCTCCCAGTACTGCTCCTGCCGCCCGGCACCCACCTCCTTGGCCAGGTAGCGTTTCAGGTCCGCGGCGACCCGGTCGTTGTCGAGGAGCGTGTTGTCGACGTCGAAGAGAAAGACCACGCGCTCCATGTCAGCGCTCCTCCAACTCAGCGGCAGCCTCGGCATCGACGAGCCAGCGGAGGCGACCGTGGTGCGGAGCCACGACCTGTGCCGGGAGCGCGTCGGGACGGACGGGACCGTCGAGGACGCGGTGGAGCATCGCCGCCTTGTCCGCACCGCTCACGAGGAAGACGACCTCGGCGGCGGCGTTCAGCACGACCGGCGTCAGCGTGATGCGCCACATCGCGACCTCCTCGACATACTCCCCCACGACCCAGCGCTCCGCCTCGCGCACCGCGTGCAGCCCCGGGAAGAGGGAGGCGGTGTGCCCGTTGTCCCCCATGCCGAGCAGCACCAGGTCGAAGCGCGCGCCGGGCACGGGACGCGGGGGACCGACCGGCGTCGCGAAGAGGGTGCGGAGCGTCCGCTCGTAGTCGGCCGCAGCGATCACCGGAGGCTCTTCGCCCCGGATGCGATGCACCTGCGAGGGAGGAATCGGAACGTGATCTAGGAGCGCCTCCCTCGCCATCCGGTAGTTGCTCACCTCCATGTCCGGTGGCACCGCGCGCTCGTCGCCCCAGCACACGTGGATGCGACCCCAGTCGACGGACGACGCGAAGCGCTCCGTAGCCAGGAGCCCAAACAGCGCGCGCGGGGTCGAGCCGCCCGAGAGCGCGGTCACGAAGCGGCCGTGCGCGCCGATCGCCGCCCGTGCGGCCGCGACGAATGCCGCGGCGCCCGCCTCCGTGAGCGCGCGCCGGTCTGCGACGACTTCGACCGGGTGGCGCATCATCACCTCTCCGCCTGCAGCACGTCCACGCGGCCGTCCGGATATCCGACGAGGACGCGCTCCGCCGTCCCGAGGAACAGGCCCGTGTCGACGACGCCCGGGATCGCGCGGAGGTCGGCCTCCAGCGCGCGCGCCGCGCGCGCGTCGGCGAGCGGCGTGGGGAGGCCACAGTCGATCGCGAGGTTGCCGTTGTCGGAGAGGAACGGCCGCGCGTCAGCGAGCCGAACAACCGGTTCGAGCCCGAGCGCGCGGACCCGACGGAGGACCGGCCGGCACGCGAACGGCACCACCTCGATCGGGATCCGGCCGCGCGTCCCCAGCCGGCCGACGAGCTTGTCGTGTCCCACCACGATCACCTGCCGGCGCGACGCCGCCGCGACGATCCGCTCGCGCACCAGGGCGCCGCCGAAGCCCTTCACGAGGTCGAGGTTCGGGGCGACCTCGTCGGCCCCGTCGACCGTGAGCGCGAGCTCCTCCTCCTCGTCGTCGAGCGCGCCGAGCGGGATGCCGAGGCGCCGCGCCAGCGTCGCCGTCGCCTCGGAGGTCGGTACGCCGACGACCCGGAGGCCGCTCCGTACGCGGTCGGCGAGACGAGCGAGGAACACGGCGGCGGCGTGGCCCGTGCCGAGACCGATGTGCATCCCGTCCGCGACCAGCTCGAGCGCCGATGTGGCGGCGCTCTCCAGGTCGGGATCCCTCATCCACGCCTCGCCGGGCGCGTGGGCACGCCGTTCCAGAGGCGGAAGCCGCCGGGGAACGCGTTGTCGTTGATCACCTTCACCGGCCGGCCGAAGGCGCGGCGGAAGTCGAAGCCCACGAGAGTCCGACCGTCAGGGTTCTCGCCTGGTTTTCGACGGGTCGTTGCTCTCACGCCCCTTCTCGATCTCGGGCGGCTCGTGCAGCCCCTTCCTGAGCGCCTGCAAACCCTTGCCGAGGTGGCTCATCATCTCGGGCAGGCGACCGGGGCCGAAGACCACCAGGACGATCACCAGCACGACGAGCAGTTCGCCGAAGCCCATGCCGAACATGTGGGCATCATAGGCGCGCCGCTCTCTCTCGCACAATCCGAGGGGGGAGGCGTGCCCCCTTCCCGCGAGGAGCAGCGCAGAAGCTCGTGCGGCCGGGCGAGAGCGTCCTCGTCACCGCCCTTCTCGGGGGCGCCTACTCGAGCACCGCCACCACGCTCGTGCTCGCCCGCCGTTCGCGCGAGCAGCCGAACGTCCCAATGTATGCGGGCGCGACCGTGCTTGCATCGGCCATGATGTACGTGCGCCTCACCGTGCTCGTGCTGCTCTTCGCGCCGCCCCTCGGCGTTGCGTTGGTCCCCCGCCTGCTCGGGCTCGCTGCCGGGGCGGGCGCCGCCGGCGGGCTCGCCCTCTACCTCGGCAGCCGCGCCCGCAATGAGGGGTCGCGGGCGGAGGGCGAGGCGCTCCGTCACCCTCTCGAGATCGGCTCAGCGCTCCTCTTCGCCGTGGTCTTCCTGATCCTCTCCATCCTCACGCGCTGGGTGGCGACGCACCTCGGCGCCGCCGGGGTCCGCGTCCTCGCGGCGGTCGTTGGCGCGGCGGACATCGACCCCTTCGTGCTCAGCCTCGCGAGCGGCGCGTCCGGCGCCATCTCTTCCGACGTCCCTGTCAGCGCCATCCTGATCGCGGCAGCGAGCAACGACGTCGCGAAGGCCGGCTACGCCCTGATGTTCGGCGACCGCCGGGTGGGTCGCGTTGCGTGTCTTGCGCTGGTCGTGCTCGCCGGGGTGACGGCCGCGCTCGCCTTCCGCTGAAGGGCACGTGTACATCACCTCATCCTTGGCCTGCCAGCGCATCGGCCACGATATGCTGAGCTTCGGCGACGATGGCTTCCAGGTGAGACTGACTTCTGAAGCTCTCTGCGTATACCTTGTAGATGTCTTCGGTCCCGGAGGGCCGAGCCGCGAACCAGCCGTCGGTCGTCACCACCTTCAAGCCGCCGATCGATGCTCCGTTCGCCGGGGCGCGGGTCAGCGTGGCCACGATCCGCTCGCCTGCCAGCCGGGTCACCTTGACGGCCTCGGGCGACAGCTTCTGCAGCACGTCCTTCTGCTCGGGCGTGGCCGGCGCATCGATACGGGTGTAGTACGGTGTCCCGAACTCGGCCGTCAGCTCATGGTAATGGACGCCCGGGTCCTTGCCGGTTCGCGCGGTGATCTCCGCCGCCAGCAGGGCCATGACGAGCCCGTCCTTGTCGGTCGTCCAGACGGTGCCGTCCGTGCGGAGAAAGCTGGCTCCGGCGCTCTCTTCGCCGCCAAAGCAGATCGACCCGTCGAACAGGCCCGGGGCGAACCACTTGAAGCCCACCGGCATCTCGGCCATCCGGCGGCCGGCATGGTGGACCACCCGGTCGATCATGCTGCTGCTGACCAGCGTCTTGCCGACCGCGGCTCGCACCGGCCAATCGGGGCGGCTCGTGAGCAGGTAGTGGATCGCCACCGCCAGGAAGTGGTTGGGGTTCATCAGCCCCGCCGACGGGGTGACGATGCCATGCCGGTCCGCGTCGGGGTCGGTGCCGAACGCCACCTGATACCGATGCCTGAGCTTGACCAGGCCGGCCATGGCGTACGGGCTCGAGCAATCCATCCGGATCTTGCCGTCGTGGTCCAACGTCATGAAGCCGAACGTCGGGTCGATCGAGGAATTCACGACCGTGATGTCCACGCCGTAGAGCGTCTCGATCGGTCCCCAGTAGTGCACCGCCGCGCCGCCCAGCGGGTCCGCGCCCAGCTTCAAGCCCGCCGCGCGGATGGAACCCATGTCGATGATGCTGCCGAGGTCCCGGACGTATGGCAGGACGAGGTCCTCTTCATGGGTCGTCGCGGCCTTCAGGGCCGCTGCCAAGGGCACACGCTTCACGCCGGCATTGCCGGCCCGGAGGAGCTGGTTGGCGCGGTCCTGGACCCAGCCGGTGACGTCGGTGTCGGCCGGGCCGCCGTTGGGCGGATTGTACTTGAAGCCGCCGTCTTCCGGCGGGTTGTGTGACGGGGTGATGACGATGCCGTCCGCGAGGTGTTCCGTGCGCCCGCGGTTGTGGACCAGGATCGCGTGCGAGACCACCGGTGTCGGAGTGACGCCGTCCCCCCGCTGAATGATCGTCTCGACGCCGTTGGCGGCCAGCACCTCCAGGGCCGTGCGCTGGGCCACGGCCGACAGCGCGTGCGTGTCCTTTCCCATGTAGAGCGGGCCGTCGATGCCCTGACTGCGGCGGTAATCGCAGATGGCCTGGGCGATGGCCAGGATGTGGCCCTCGGTCAGGGTACCGTCGAACGACGTACCCCGGTGCCCGCTGGTGCCGAAGCGGACGAGCTGACGGGGGTCGTTCGGGTCGGGCTTGCGCTCGTAGTACTCCCGCTCGAGTCGAGCTACGTCGATCAACATGCGGGAGGGGGCGGGTTTGCCTGCGAGCGGGTGGAGTGCCATGACCGTGCTCCCTTTCGAGGTCGTCATGATCGTTCAGCGCTCTTGTCAACGCCTTCCCGTCCGGCCTCGACCGACTTCCAGCTCCACCCGCCATCGCCGGCAAGCTCGAGGACGGCGTCATAGTCGCCGAGGCCGTCGCCGCCGTCCCCGAGAGTCAGATACGTGATCGATCGCTCCCAGAGCAGGCCGAGGATGCGCTCGGCCTGTTCGGGCCCGAGGGCCGTGTGCGGTCGCTCCAGGAAGGCGAAGCGAGGGGCGGCGAGGACCACACGGGCGACGGAGAGAAGCTGCTGCTCGCCAAGCGAGAGAACGTCGTCCCAGTCCCGCTCGACGTCGAGACCTCCCGTGCGCTCCAGCACGGGCTCCAGGCCGAGGACGTGCAGCAAGGGCGCGATCTGC
>VBKJ01000166.1 GCA_005879795.1 Deltaproteobacteria bacterium | reverse complement strand
CCGCCCTGGCTGTGGCCCACGACCACCATGCGGGCGAGGCAGGCGTCCTTCCCCGCGGGATCGAGCTGTCCGGCCGCCTCGCGCAGCGAGCGGCGGAGGAGCATCGCGGAGTACGCGATCGGGTTGCCGGTGTCGTAGATGAAGGCCCAGAACTGGAAGCGCTCCCGGACGCGCGGGTCGTTCTCCAGGTCGTTGAACATCTCGGCCCAGCGGGCCGGGCTGGAGGCGGTCCCGTGCACGAGGACGACCGGCACGAGGCCCGGGCGGTAGGGCTCGAGGGCGATGAGCTGCGTGCGACGGCGCTCGGCGCGGATGAGCTCTCCGCTGAGGAGCCCCTTCAGCTCGCGCGAGAAGATGGGCGCCTCGGCGAGCGCGTACGCGAGCGCGGCGGTCGGCTCGATCTCGAGCGGCACCTTCCGCCCACCGATCACGACGTCGTGCTCCTCGGAGGCCGCGTGCAGCTCGAGCGTCGCGCGGATCTCGCCCGCGACGAGGCCGCGACGCGCGTCGTCGATGCGGAGGAGCGCCGTCACCGGCACCTTCACGCGCGGCGCCACGAAATCGTACGCCTTCTCGTCGATCGGCGTCGTGCCCGCGGCGAGCGGCGCGCCGAGCCCGGCGCTGCGGTAGCGGTTCCGGAGCCCGCGCACCTCGAGCTCGGCGACCGGGGCGAACTGCGTCAGCTGGCGGTTGCCCCAGCGGAAGCCGGTCGGATCGACCGCCACGTCCATCGCCCCGAACGGCAGCTCGTAGCGTCCGGCGCGCAGCTCGACCTCGCGCCCGTCCTTCGTCTCGAAGGCGGAGGTCACCGCCCGGTTGTACAGGTCGGCCGCGAGCCGGAGCCGCGGGTCGTACGGCTCGGGCGGCTTACCGCCCGCGTCGGGGAAGAGGAACGCCCAGGCATACGTCGCCGCCGCCAGGTCGTAGGGGCGGCCGCCGCCGTGCTGCGCGTGGTGGAACGAGAGCTCGGCGAGCACGAAGAGCTCGTCCGGCCCGGCGGTGCCCGCGACCACCTCCTGGTGCAGGACGGCGAGTGCGCCCTTCGGGTCGTCGCGGAAGCGCTTCATGAGACCGCGGCGCTGAAGAGCGATCCGGCTCGGTACGCTCGGCTTCCCGGTCGAGAGCTCGCTGCTCGTGAGCTGCTCATGGACGAGGCGCGGATCCATGTGCCGCACCGCGATGGGTGGACTGCAGGCGGCGAGCACCGCCACGAGCGCGAGGAACGTGGCGCGGGTCACCGGGGAGGCTCCACGGTGGGTCCTCGGGCGAGGAGGCTCACGAGCGCGACGGCGACCGGCAGGAGGAGCCCGTATGCGAACGACTGCCGGCGCCGTGCCGCCGGGATCAGCGCTGCGACGACGGTCCCCACGGCGATGGCAACCGTCTCACGCAGCGCGAAGAGCGCCAGGCTCGGCGGACGGAGGCTGCTGACGAGGATCGCCAGGACCGGCAACGCCCCGATGACCAGGCTGCGCACGGTGTCCGGGTCGACGCGGGACGCGCTCAGCGAGGCCTCTCCCACGGGACGCGACTGCTACCGCACCGGCGCGGGCGCTGTCCAGCATCGGCGCGAGGCGGCGCGCGGGCGACAGGGGGATGCAGCGAGGGCCGGCTACCGAGCGCTGGGAGCGGCATTTGGCGGCTGTCTTCGTTGGCTGGCCGCCCGGGTCCGGCCCTCGCTGCTCGTGAGTCGCAACTGCATTCCGCGTGCCGGTCGAATACGCAGGAATGTGCGCGCACGTCCCCGGGAGCGGGTGCATCGAGTCGTGTCGTCTCGACCCGCGGTTCGCGTCGACACACCGCGCGCGCCGACCGGCCTCGCGCGTACGCGCCGCGCGACGGAACGACGATTGCTTCGTTGCGTGACCGGCGCCGCAGACGCGCCGGAAGGACGATGGTGACATCGGACAACGCACGCCTCATTCACGGCTCTCCGGCGACGATCACGATGACGGTCGAGCCGGCTGTCGACGCCGCCGCGAGCCGTCGCCACCGGGTCGGGCGACCGCCGATCGAGGAATCGATCGAGTTCCTGATGCCGTCGCAGTTCCATGCGCCGGCGAACGAATCGTGGTGGCCCGGCGAGAAGCGCCTGATGCTCGCGGTGCTGACGGACGCGATCGACATTCTCTCGAGGGGCCCGGGCGTGAACGGACCGCGCCGGCGCCACCTCTTCGAGGAGACCGTCGGCTGGTTCGCCTCCGACGACGTCGAGTGGCCCTTCTCGTTCGTCAACGTCTGCGACGGACTCGGCGTCGACTCGCGCGCCATTCGCGGCGCAGTTCGTCGTCGCGCCAAGGCGACGCGTCGCGCACCGGAGGCCGCGCGATGACTCGACGCGGCCGGGCCGTCACAACCGCCCGGCCACGTGGACGGCGACCGCTACTCCTCGGTGATCTCGACCCGCCGGTTCTTCGCCCGGCCTTCCTTCGTTTGTTGCTGGCGATCGGCTTCGATTTGCCCCAGCCCTTGGTCGTGATGTTGACCAGCCCACCGGCCGTGCCGGCACCTGCGGCGGCGCCGATGAAGCCGCCGGCCACCGCGCAGTAGCTCCATCGCCGCTCCTGCATGGCAGCGCAGCCGCTCAGGATGATGAGCGCCGTCAGGCCGACGGCCGTCACGCTTCACGACCGGCGGGCGCATGCCTCGACGCTCAGGCGGGTGCTACGGCTGCTGGTGCCCAGGCGATTCCTCGAAAGGAGGCTTCTCGCCTCGATCTCAGAGCGAGTCTCGGATGCTGACTCTGTTCGCTACGTCCTCGAGCGCGTCGAGGTGGAGGAAGCGACTCCATGCGCTTCCCGAGAAGATCAAACTCGCCCGTGCCGCTTTGGCCGTCGAGGAGCAGCGCGTGGCGAACTACATCGGTTTCGCTTGCCGATCACGTCCGGCAGGGATCGCCGCATCCGGGCGGTGCCAGATCACGAGGCGGCACCTGGCGTAAATTGGACCATGGGCCAGTGCGGGGCGGCTGGATTGCCATCTGCCGGGCCTCGTGCGAAACCTCCGGGCCCGATGTCGCCGCGCCGCTCGACGACCAAACGGCTCGCGTACGCCGGACTGGCCTCGGGGCTCGCCCTCTTCACGGCGCTCATCGCCTGGGAGGGCGTGCGGGAGGTCGCGCGGACGCTCGCCTCGGCCGGCATGGGGCTCGTCTGGGTGACGCTCTTTCACCTGGCGCCGCTCGCGGCGAGCGCGCTCGGGTGGTACGCGCTCTTCGGCGCGACGACCCGCCCGCCGTTCCGGACCTTCGCGTGGGCGCGCTGGATCGCCGAATCGATCAACCAGCTGCTCCCCGCGCTCCACGTCGGCGGGAACATCGTTCGGGCCCAGCTGCTCGCGCGCCGCGGCGTGCCCGGCCCGGTCGCGGGCGCGAGCGTCGTGGTCGACATCACGCTCCACCTGACGGGTCAGCTCGTCTTCACGACGCTCGGGCTCTGCCTCCTCCTCGCCCACGTGGGAGGCCGCGCGCTCGCCGGCCCGGTCGTCTTCGGCCTCCTCACGATGGCGCTCATGGTCGCGGGCTTCCTCGCCGTCCAGCACCGCGGCGTCTTCGGCGCCATGTCGGGGCTCATCGCGCGCATCGTGCGCTCGGACGGATGGTCGGCGCTGTCGGCGAACGCCGCTGCGCTCGACGGCGCCATCCGCGGCTTCTACGCGGACCGGCGTCGCCTCGGGACCTCCGGCGTCTGGCACGTCCTCAGCTGGTTCCTCGGCGCCGGCGAGATCTGGCTCGCGCTCCGCTTCCTCGGGCATCCGGTCGGCCTCGCGACGGCGGTCGTGATCGAGAGCCTCGGCGAGGCCCTTCGGACCGCCGCCTTCACGGTGCCCGGCGCGCTCGGGGTCCAGGAGGGGGGCTTCCTCGTCCTGGGGAGGCTCTTCGGGTTCACGCCCGACGTCGCGCTCGCGCTCTCGCTTGCCAAGCGCGTGCGCGAGCTGGCGCTCGGCGTGCCGGGGCTCGTGGCGTGGCAGCTGCCCCGCGTCTCCACGCTCGTCGGGACGCGTGTGCGTGCCGCGGCGCCGGACGGGAGCCAATGACGCCGGCCGTCGCCCGGCGCCTGGTTCGGCTCACCCCGGAGCGCCTGCTCGCGGCCGCGCGCCGGCGTACCGGCCTCGACGACTTCGGCGATCCGGCCTTCCGCGAGCCGCTCGAGCGTCTCCTCGCCTCGATCGAGGCCGAGGCGCGCCTGACTCTCATCGGCCGCATCGCCGCGCGCCACGATCTGAGCGGCATGCTCGTGAACCGGCTCCGCATCGAGCACGATCGGCGGCAGCACCCCGAGATCGGCGACGAGGA
>VBKJ01000165.1 GCA_005879795.1 Deltaproteobacteria bacterium | reverse complement strand
CAGCTCATCGGCGCGGCGCTCGGCGCCCTCCTCTTCCTCTACCCCGGCATCGCGGCCGCGCGCCGGCGTGGAGCGATCGCCCCGCAGACGCCCGCCTGAGCGTACCGCGCCGGCACGACCGCCCCGTGCGCCCGCCGCCCGCCGTCTCGCGTTGACCCGAGCCCGACGCGCCGGTAGCGGAGCTACCCCGTCTTCCGGTCTCGGCCCCGCTCCGAAGGACCGCTCGTCCTCGCTCCCGCGTCCGCAGTGAGCGCCCCGACGCGACGGTCGCCGGCCGTCTCAGTCGTTGTCGAATCGGAATCCCTCGCCCCGACTCGCGCCTGGCGGACGTCCGTGCACCATCAGGGCGAGCGAGCGCCGAGGAATGCCTCCAGAGCCGGGAAATGCCCTCAAAAAAGCATTGACGACGAGCGTGACCCTGTGTCAATGCTCGCGAGTCGTTGGGACGTCCCCACACCCGCCCAGCCTGTCCCGCGACGTGGAGAGGGCCCGGGAGTTGATCCGCCGCCCGCCCGGCCCTCTCCCTCTCCCGAAAAGCCATGCCGACGCGTCAGCACCCAGTGCTGCAGAACAGAGGTCATGAGCTCACCGAGTGGCTTCAGGTCGCGGCGCTCGTCGCGCTCGCAGCGGCGATTGCCTTCTACGTGGTCGTCTATTGAACCCCCAAGGTGCGAATCAGGGAGCCGGCCCGGCGAGCGGGGAAGGCTGGTCAAGCCACGATGGAAAGGCGGTCAGGGTGATGTCGGACATGCGGGAGCTGCCGCGCGCACGGGCACGGCGGGCGGCACGCGACTCGGAACGGGCCGGCGACCAAGCGCGCAAGGCCGTTGTGCGTGCCGCGAAGGCCGTCGAGCGAGCCGGGCTCAAGGTCCAGTGGGTGAGGCGGCTGGCGAAGCGGCTGGCGAGGCTGGGGCCGCAAAGTGGGACGGCCGAGCCCTCGGCCTAGGAGGCTGTCCGAGCAACCATGGCCCGATACGGGTCACAAACCAGGGTGCAGCGCTTGACTTCCTCCGGTCAACTTGCAATCAGGGAAAGTAGAGCCGAGGCGGCCATCAAGCGGCCGTCTCCTTTGAGGGGTGGAGGGTGTGACGATGTGGAGGAAGCTCTGCACCGCCTTTGCGGCGGTAGCCTTGGTGGCCGGCTTTGGATTGCCGAGCGCGTACGCCAAGAAATGCCCGAGGATCTGCAAGGAGGAGATCACCGCCTGCCGGTCTACGATACCGGACAAGAGCACCTGCACCGGGACGCGCAGGGAGAAAGGGAAGTGCAGGCGAGCCATCAATAAGGCCAGGCGGATCTGCATGACGTACATCCTCAAGGCCTGCAGAGAGCGGAAGGACACGGTTCCCGCCGACGCCTGCTCGCCGTCCGGCGCGTTCCTGGACCTGGTCGAGTAGTCCTCGCGCAACGATAGCCCGGGGCGCCCGGCGGGGTGCCCCGGGTGTGGCTACACGGCGAACCGGAAGTGGATGATGTCGCCGTCCTGGACGACGTAGTCCTTGCCCTCGAGCCGGAGCTTCCCCGCCTCGCGGCATCGGGCCTCGCTCCCGAGGCGTACGAAGTCCTCGTAGGCGATCACCTCGGCGCGGATGAAGCCACGCTCGATGTCGCTGTGGACCTTGCCCGCCGCCTTGACGGCCGTCGTGCCGCGGCGGATCGGCCAGGCACGGCACTCGTCCTCGCCGACGGTCAGGAAGCTCACCAGGTCGAGGAGCGCGTAGCTCGCGCGGATGAAGCGGGCGCGGGCGCTCTCGCTGAGGCTCAGGTCGGCGAGGAACGCGTCGCGATCGGCGGGCTCGAGCTCGGCGATCTCGGCCTCGAGCCGCGCGGAGAGCGCCATCGCCTCGGCACCCTCGGCGCGCGCGCGGGCGGCGACCTCGCCCGGGAGCGGCGCCGCGGCCGCCGTCTCGGGCACGTTCAGCACGACGAGCAGCGGGCGGAGCGAGAGGAACGCGAACCCGGCGAGCAGCGTCCGCTCCTCGGGTGCGAGGCCGAGCGTGCGGAGCGGCCTTCCGGCCTCGAGCGACGGCACCAGGCGCTCGAGGAGCGCCCGCTCGCGCTCGTGGCCCTTCTCCTTGCGGAGCCGCTCGAGCCGCTTCTCGATGACCGCCAGGTCGGCGAGCACGAGCTCGGCGGCGAAGCTCTCCAGGTCCGCGGCCGGGGTGGGCGGCGCGCCCGCCAGGTCGGGGAAGCCGCGCACCACCTCGACCAGCGCGTCGGCATCGCGGAGCTGCCCCACGGTCACGGCGTCGAGCACCGTGCGCCGCTCGGGCGCGCTGCGCGCGGGCGGGAAGTCGACGAAGCTAACCTCGGCGTAGGTCGTCTTGCGCGGCTCGTAGATGCGCGCGAGCGCGTCGACGCGCGCGTCGGGCACCTTGATGACACCCAGGTTGAGGCCCGACCCGGCGCGCTCGGCGTGGAGGCCGGTCAGCGCGTTGAAGACGGTCGTCTTCCCTGCGCCGGGAAAGCCCGTGAGCCCGACCTTCATGCCGCCGCGAGGACCGCCGCGGCCAGGTGGAGGCCCGCGATCGTCTTCCCGTCCACGATCTCGCCGCGCCGGATCATGGCGAGCGCCTCGGCGAGCGGGAGGCGCGCGATCTCGGCGATCACCTCGTCGGCCTCGTGGCGCTGCGCCCCCGGGCGGAGGCCGCGCGCCAGGAAGAGGTGGATGCGCTCGTCACAGAAGCCGGGGGTGGTGAGGATCGTGCCGAGGTGAGTCAGCTCGTCCGCCTCGACGCCCGCCTCCTCGGCGAGCTCGCGCGCCGCGCAGGCGCGCGGCGGCTCGTCGGGCGCATCGAGGACGCCGGCGGGCAGCTCCCAGAGATAGCCGCCGGCCGCGTGGCGGTACTGGCGCAGGAGGACGACGCGCCCGTCATCGTCGACCGCGACCACGGCCGACGCCCCGGGGTGGTGCATCAGCTCGAGGTCGACCGCCGTGCCGTTCGGGAGCGTGACCCGCTCGACCCGCAGGTCGACGATACGCCCGCGGTAGATCTGCCGCATCCGCTCCGCATAGCGGCTGCCGGAAGGGAAGGAAAGAGGCGCTCGGACGCTCCGGCGCGCACTTCGCCTGCCCGGTTGTTGCTTGCGTCCGTCCATACTATGCAAAGGGCGACGACCATGCAGCGGCGGAGAGCGATCGCCCTCACCCCCGAGGAGCAGCGGCGCTTCCTCGCGGAGTCCCGCACCATCATCCTGACCAGCAACGACCGGCACGGCTATCCGCACTCGGTGGCCATGTGGTACGTGGCCGACCCCGAGGGCACCGTGGACATGACGACCTTCGCCAAGTCGCAGAAGGCCGTGAACCTGCGCCGCGACCCGCGTTGCGCCCTCCTCGTGGAGAGCGGGCGGACCTACCCCGAGCTGAAGGGGCTCCTGATCCGCGGCCGGGCGACGCTCGATGGCGACGTCGAGCACGTGCTCGACGTGCTCGAGCGGGTGCACGCCAAGTACGACACGCCGGGACCGGCCGAGGGGCTGCGCGAGGCGATGCGCGGGCAGGCCCGCAAGCGGGTGGTGATCCGGGTGCGGCCCGAGCGGGTGTCGAGCTGGGACCACGCCAAGCTCGGCGGGGCGTACTGACCTACCCCCGGATCAGCGTCACCCGGCACGCCACGTCCACGTCGAGCCGCCCGACCGGCGGCAGGATGTCGCCGTCGATCATGTAGTGCTCGGGCTTGAAGAAGCGGATGGAGAGCTGCCGGGCGAGATTGTCGAACAGCTCGGCCTCCCCGGTTGGGAAGCCCCGGTAGATGCGGACGGCGCGGCGGATCAGCCGGATGGCGCTGATCGGCCCCCCCAGGACGTGGAAGTAGCCGGGCTTGCGCGCGCCGAGGTACGTCGGGCGGAAGCCGAGCGCGATGCGGTCCACGGTGGCGGCGAAGAAGAAGGTGAACTGGCGGAAGGGGATGGGCGCGCCGTCCACCTCGACGTCGGCCCCCGTCGCCCGGAAGACGGCCCGCGCGCTGTGCGTACCGGTCAGCGCGGAGAGGATCAGGCGCGTCAGGAGCCGCGCCGCCTGGAAAACGCCCTGCTTCTCGCGCGCGTAGTACATGCGCAGGAAGTTGACCGCCGTGCCGAAGCTCAGCACGAAGCCGTGCTCGGCGCCGTTCACGCGCAGGAGGTCGCGCTCG